>JBDTZD010000103.1:0-15069 GCA_040005335.1 Pyrinomonadaceae bacterium
ACCAGACGTATTTCGCCTTTGATGATATTGTTCAAGATTTGTTGAGCAGAGCTATCCAGGTCAAAGCCTTCGACACGCAATTCAGTTGAACGTAGTGCGCGCGAAACAAAACTCGTTACGACAATAGCAACTATAAAAAACGAAGCTATCCGGATTCCATCCGGGCGTTCAATTATATTAAGAATAGTTGTATAAGCGAAAACAGCGGCAATTGCCATGAATGCCCATCGCCAGCCTTCCTTGTGCCGCCAAGCCGAGATTGTGACTGCAATTGCCGCACTCGTCATTAAAAACAAAACTCCGGTCGCATAAGCGCCACCTTGCGCTTCGACATCGGCTTTGAAAATCCAAGTTACGGTAAAGCAAATTATCGTAAAAATCAAAACAAGAGGACGAGTTGCTCGCGTCCATTCGGGAGCCATACCGTAGCGCGGCAAATACCGAGGCACAATATTTAGTAGTCCAGCCATCGCCGAAGCGCCGGCAAACCAGAGAATACAAATCGTGCTGATGTCGTAAAGAGTGCCAAATAGCTCGCCGAGATAAGTATGAGCTAGATATGCAAGCGCACGTCCGCTGGCTTTGCCTCCTTCGGATATAATTGCGCCGTTCTCGCCTAAGACTGGGGCGCGGAATTCTTCAGACGGGATTAAAATCGTAGTCACAAGGCTGCTGGCAACAAGCATAAAACTCATAATCAGCGCAGCAGTCATTAGTAAACGACGGGTATTTTCTATTCGATTAGGACTTTTGATAAGCGGCATTACAGCCACGCCGGTTTCAAAACCAGAAAGACCAAGGGCGAGTTTGGGGAACACTAAAAGAGAAAGACCAATAATCACCCAAACGCTTCGAGACCCGCCATTGGGCGCCGTGAAAATTGCCGTTGTCCAGTCAGGAATTTTACTAGGATTTAAAGCGATTTGGTAAAATCCGACGCTGACGACTATTAAGTTCAGCAGGAGATAAAAACCAACCAGCACTACTGCAATCCCCATTGCTTCTTTAAAACCTTTTAAAAAAACCGCGCCTAGTAAAGCAATTAGCGCCAACGTGATGAGAACCGGATGAGCTAGAAACGGCAAATGTTCCTGAACAAAAGGGTTTTGGATAACGTGTGCAGTGGCATCAGCAGCCGAAAGAGTGATGGTAATAACAAAATCTGTTGCGACAAACCCGAGTAAAACAAGAACGAACAGCTTTGCCCGCCAACGCGAGAGAAGCTGTTCGAGCATTGAAATCGAGCCCTGTCCGTGCGGACTTTCTGCGGCGACGCGGTTATAAATCGGAAGTGCCCCAAACAACGTGAGCATAATCAAGACAAGAGTTGCTATTGGTGATAACGCTCCAGCCGCCAAAAACGCGATTCCGGGTTGATAACCCAGTGTAGAAAAATAATCAACTCCGGTCAGGCACATTACTTGCCACCAAGGATGTTGATGGTGCAAGCCGGGCTTTTCGTGAGGAGCTTCCATTTCCCTGACTCCTTGAAAGAGCCATCTTTTAAAGCGATTGTCGTGCGAAACCTCTTCTTTGATTTCTTGCATATCAACTGAGAACGCGAAAAGACCGACAGGCGTGATTTACGCCGCCGGTCTCTTAACTTTTATGGTAGTGGTCGTTTGTGATGCGATTCACTCACCGACAAATTCTTCTTTCCGTAAATTAATTAAATTACTTTATCATCTACTCTAACAAATTTTACGGACGAAATTATTAAAATTTGGGGCGGAGTCTCCCACAATCCCCGCCGTGCCGTTAGGAGTCCTCACCCCTCCTAACAAGCGTGTTCACCGGGGAGGTGAACGCCGATGATTATGCACAAGTTTTTCTCAAGTTGCAACCAAACAATAAATAATTCAGATGAAGCGAAAAAACCGCAGAACTTAAACTTAAGTTCTGTGCCAACTTAATTCTGATCAACCGTAAAACAACCGAGTAAATAAATCGTTTCTCCGCTTAAATATTGGATATGCAAATTATATTCGCCGGGCGGCGAGTCAGGAGTGAGATGGATGTTAAAGCTGGCAACATTAAAAGTTGTATCAAAATCTTGCTTAGTCAAACTCTCTGACGAAATTTGCAAATATGGTGAACTAGCTGTGAGAGCTCCAGCTCCGAGACTAACTACATTTATGTTTTTGCCGCCCAGAAATACCGTCTGCCAGTGCCCGCCGGTGTTAAGCGGGACAGGAAGCGGGGATAACTGACCATTAAAACCTAGTAATAAGGAATCAAATAAATGCGCGCGCGGCGCTAATTTATAATTTAAAATCGTTGTTTTATCGGCTTCAATCACAATTTCGCCTAAAGTTTCCGAATTAAACTTTTCAGCTTGAGCAACCACTCGATATTTGCCGTTTGGCAAACCTCCGATGTTCCAGGCACCAGTGTCGTTAGTTGCAACCTCTGCAAATAACTTGCCAGTTACAATATCCTCAGTCCAAACTTGCCAATTGGCGAGCTGTTTACCGTTAAAACTAGTTAGTATTCCGGTAACTGCTCCGCAACAAGTTTCATTTTCGATTTTTGCGCCGTACAACGAACGAATTCCGGCGCGGTCGTCTTCTGCTAAACTGCGAGGAGCAAAAGCCGAAAGCGAGAAAGTACCGTTTTTGCCTTGTTGCGCGTACATTGTCGCCGCTAATACAGCAGAATGATCAAGTCCTAGGAGATGTCCAATTTCGTGAGTTAGAGCAGCTTCTAAGTCAAAAGTCCCAAAAGTGCCGTCGGTGGAAAATTGTTGGTAAGGATTGAGAACGATATCAGCTTCAGTAATATTGCCGCGTCTATCGTAAAATGTTCTGGTGCGTCCGAACATCTCGCCGGAATCGCCTTGGAAAGGGGCAACGTTTTCGGGTGTAGCTGCGATTGTTATTAAACTCGCACCGTCGCCGTTCCCTTCCGATTGACTAATCGAAACTTTATCACTCCAAACCGTAACAAATTTGACATTAGTCACCGCTTCCCAAGCTTTCAAACTGCTCCGCAGGGCGCCCACAATATCACTATTGGGTTTAATATTAGCTGCCGGTTGACGCAATGAATTTGACAAAGTGAGGTTGATAAATTCACTCCGCCAGTGAAGGCGAATTGTCTTTGTGTTGTCAGTAAACTGCGGTTCATATGCAAAAGCAGGGCAAATTGCAATATTCAATGTACAAAGTGCAACGCTGAAAATTAATATTAAACGGCAGCGTCGAAAAAGACGCACGAAACGTCTTATTCCAATCTGCACTTTGCACCTTTCACTTTGCACTTTTAATTGTTTAATTTCGTTTTGCCTTCCAGATCCGCAGTTGCCACGACGGCTAGTAAAACAACTAGAGCAATTGTCGCCAAAACGTAAAGCACATCAATCCTTTCGTAAGCCAAAAGCGTAATTGTAACTGCTGCGATAATCGCGCTCCAAAAGATTGTCATTGTGCGGCGATTAAAACGCCGTGGTTTATTTATTGTTGTATCTGCCATTTTTCTCTTTCTTATGATTCTCTAAGCATCTTTAATAATGTAACAAATAATATTAGTCAATTAAACGTATCGGCAATTTATTAATTTCAAATTGTTGTGATTCAAGCGCGGGAATGATAGGTGCACGATTGCTCTTCCGCCCTGCTTGAGGGATTTCCACAATATCATAAGCATGAAGCGTAATATCTTCGGCAGTATGATTCATGATTTTCTCATAATCGGTTTCAATGATTTCCAAATCAGACCGATTCATTTGTCGTCGATAAATTGTTATTTTAATCTCGTTGGAGCTTCGGCTTAAGCCTCCTGCACTAGCGACGGCGCGTGAAAGAGTCATTCCTTGCCGAAACAAAATTCGTTGGGGAGCAGTTATTCCGCCAGTTACATAAATCGGCGCTGCTTCTTCGACGGTCACGACATCACCCGATCGGACCAACGGATTGGCATCTGGCTTTCCAGACAGCAAATCCGTCAACTTAATAATAACTTGTGATTCAACTTGGTCTTGATTATGACCATTACAGGAAACGTGAGCGGGACGAAAAATTTTGATTTCACCACTCGCTTTATCGGTGATACCGCCAGACATTACAATCAATTCATTGAGCTGCACTGGACGTTCAATCCGAAAGCGTTGCGGCACTTTAATGGCACCAAATAACATGGCGGGCTGACGCGCCGAGCGATCAATGACACGAACAACAATTTGGGGGTTCCGAATGAGCTTTGAATAAGCAGCAGTAATTTCAGCGGCAAGGTTATCTTCAGATTGACAAAGTGCAAAAACTGAAAAATACGGCAGATTTGAAAGAAACCCTTCGTCATCAGTTGTGCCGCGCCAATCATACTCAAGGCTGCCCAAAACATCTACGTCTATTGTATCGCCATTATGAATTAAATTCTCGACTATTGAGACCGGTATTTTCTCCGCTGTATTAAGCGCACTAGAATCCTTATTTTTGATTGTGCCGGAAATAATTGGCGAAGGCGGCGTCACTACAAGATTTGCAGTCGCTTTCACATCGGGTGCAGATTCAGGTGTTTGCGCTCGAGCAATTAGATTAAAAGAAGATAATAATAAAATAATAGAAAAAGATTGGACGAGCCTCCAAGAAGCAAATTTCTTGTGATCAATATGGATTTGAGGTTTTCGCTGTTTCACTTTTTCTTTTTGATACGCACCCGCTTTTTGCTTTTGGCGCTCGAACTCAAGGCTTTTTTAGGAATTAGATTCCCAGATTCTACTTTGCTTGAAACATTGCTCGAAACGTAGTTATCTCCCTCAGAGCTTTCGATTTCGTTTAAAGCCAGGTCAATCAAATTTGAGGCTTCAACAGTAGGGACGTCAACAGAGCCTTCACTTTCATTTATGTTTGGTAATGGCTTTGCAACCGTAGAAATTTGATTTCCGCTGTCAGTTAAATTCTCAACAGCAATCTTCTTCTCACCATCGATTGAGCCATTTAAATTTATAGTTTCGCTCAATTTCTGAGTTTCGGCAACCTGATTTGCCCGGCTTGCGGGTTGCCGCGTTTGTAATTGTTCGTTATTGACCAAATGCTTTGGGCGTTTGCGAACATGTTCGGTAACAGTGCCCGGTACAGCCAGTCCTACAAATTCCCAATTGCAAGAGTTACATAATAAATTATAACGACCAAACATCGCCCACCACCAAGGCGTTCGCCGATAACCGCGCCTTATTCGATCGCCTCCGCAGCGTGGGCAGTTTTGGATAATCAAATTTGATACTTCCTCTCTTAAATTATTTTTTTTGCGACAGCTTTTTGCGGATCGTTTTTTTGCCAGATAACTTTACATTAAGACGTTCAATTTCACCTTCGATTTTTAAGCTCATTAAATTAATTTCTTGTGAATTTAAAGATTGGCGCGTTAAATAAAAAAGTGCATCTTGGTAATGGTCAATGGCGCGACGATAGTGCCCTTTGAATGCCGAACGCTCGGCTAGTTCAATCCAGTGGGTGACGCGAATCAAAGTAGTGAATTCTTGAACTGCAACGCTTGAATCAACGAGTTGTGGCTCATCCGGGTAGAATTTCAAGGCAAACTCTAAAGTTTCAATAGCGCGATGAGCAGCCTCGATTTTTTCGTTCGCTAAAACTAAAAATGTTGCTTCACGCATCATACGGTTACTCTTTTCAGCTGCCCACCGCAACAGATGATGTTTATGCAACATTTTGACTGCATCTTGCCCATTTCTCAGAGCTGGCAAGCGAGGAGAACCGGCTTGCACTTTTTGCAATTCTCTCTCGACTATTTCGAGATATTCTTGGGACGCTTTAAAAACTTCCAAATGCTTTTCCGTAGTCGCTAAAATCGAATTTGCTTCATCTACTTTGCTCTGAATTAAGCGAAGAGCAGCTTTGTTTTGTTCGAGCGTGAATTTGTTGGTCTTAGTCTTTGCTTTAATGGTGGGTGTAATTGAGGAACCAAATTTGTCATTAAGTAACAGATAACGAGTTTGTGCTCGTAGAAAGATAACTTCGCGGGCGGCAACCGCCAAACTCATTAGCAACGCCGCCGCGATCGCGGCGGGTATCCATGACGTCTCGCTTTCGCTTTCATCATGAAGCAAACCCCAAGTTAGGAAAAAAAGTCCGAGCGAGATTGCTAAAGCAATAAAAAAGTAGCCGGGCGTCGAAAGCCACAAAGGCCGCGCAGATGACACATTCGATATAGCTACAACCGGGCGCACAGCATCACATAGCGGCAAATCCGGTTGAGCAATTTGAGCTGTTTCAGCGTCAGACGCAAAATTGGTTGAATGATTTTCCAAAATACTTGTTCTATTCGCCCTCTTGGAAAAGGGAATCAGGACGGCAAACAATCACACAATTTGCCCTCTGCCTAACCAATTACTTGATAATCTTCATTTTTATGGTCGGCTGTCAATTCTAAATTTTGTTTAAAGTTTACAGCTAGTTAATTTTGACTTTGATTTCTGGCAAAATCAAGAAATGAACAAGAAAAATACGGAAGAACCCTTGAAGCAAAGTATTTTTAACAGTTTGAGAAAACCGCTCGCACCGCCAAGCCGCGCGATGGGCAGCAACAAATCAAATGATAAAGCCCGCCCTGCCCGTCGCAAAATAAAACATAAAAAACCTATCACAACCGATGAAGAATAATTACAATATTTGATTTTTCTTCTACTCTAAAATTCGTAAACCTTTCCAACCTGCAAAACTTCTAATTGCGAGAGCGATAGTTCTAACAGCTCATTGACAATCTCGGAGCGGTACATTGGTTTAAGGTTGATAACTAAAACCGGGCAGTTATGTTTGAATTTCGCTAATTCACGCCGCAAGATTTGCGGCGTCAGGTGATTCGAAACATTAGCTAGTTCGGCTCTGGAATTTGGAAATGCACATTCAATCAATAAAGCGTTCAAATTTGGTAAATCGTTGACAAATTCCCAGAAATTTTCGGTTGCAGCCGTATCGGATGTAAAAGCTATTGTCTTTTGAGCAGAGGAAACGATTAAACCAACAGTCGGTATTTGATGGTTAACAGGAACGGCAATTATCTCCAAATCCTTGACCATAAATTTTTCATGCAGCTCAATTGGTTTATATTCTAAAACTGTTCCGAAATCGTTTGTTAGTTCGTTAAAACGTGGGAATATTTTCCAGTTAAAGATGTGTTGTTCGAGAGCTTCAATGGTTTCAGGCGTAGCGTAAACGCAAACTGGTTGACGCAGCTCGGCAAATAAATCGTCAATAAAAATGGGCAATGTCGCTATGTGATCAAGATGCGGATGGGTAATAATTATGTCGCGCACATTTTGCCTTTGCACATCAGTCACCGCCAGTGCCAAACTACCGGCGTCAATTGCTACGCAATCGTCAATTAAAAAACACGGTAAATGTTGTTGCTGACTTGCACAGCCGAGTTTATCAAAACTACTTGGAAGAAACTGAATTTTCACGAGTTAGTTACGGTCTTTAGTTTTTTGTTAATGGCACAAAATTAAATTGTTGATGACAAGCCATACATTAAAGTCTAAAGCGCGTTTATCTGGCACAAGTTTGGGCTCGTCCACCATCAATCGAATAAGTTGCTCCTGTAATCCAAGCCGCTTTGTCCGAAGCTAAAAACAAAATCAAATCGGCAATCTCTTCGGGGTTCCCAGCGCGCCCTAGCGGGTGCGTCGCTGCTGAACGCTCAATAAATGCTTGATAGTTTTCTTCGCTCATCCCGGCGCGTTTATGTAAGTCGGTAATTACGACACCAGGATTAACTGCGTTAACGCGAATTTGTTTTGGAGCAAGTTCGAGTGCCGAACAGCGCGTTAGTTGATCAACGGCTGCCTTAGAAATGCAATACGCTAAAACTCCTGGAAACGCCCTCGTACCGGCAACGCTGGAAACATTGACAACATTACCACGTGTTTTTTCAAGCTCCGGCAAAACCATTTGCATCAGAAGAAAAACTGAACGCACATTGATATTCATCAATGAGTCGTAATCTTCTAGCTTAGTTGTTTCGATTGAGCCGTTTAAAATAATGCCGGCGGCGTTGACCAAAATATCAATCTGGCTGAAATTAGCGACGGTTTCAACCACAATTTTTTGCACATCGCTTTCAATAGTTACATCGCCACAAATTATTTGAACTATCCCGCCACTCGATTCTATTTCGTTTTTTAAATCGTTTAAAGCTGTTTGATTGCGTCCGACTGCGGCTATTTTCGCTCCGGCTGCCGCCAATTTTACTGCTGTTGCGCGTCCAATACCGGAGGTTGCACCCGTCACAATTGCTATTTTTTCGTCAAAGTCATTCATACGGTTTAAAAGAATAACTGCATTCGAGATAAAAAAAAAGACGGCTAAAAAACCGTCTTCAATCTAATTTGTAGAAGAAGTCGTTAGAAGTTACTGCAACCACTTGGATTTGGGGTTTGAGGAAAGAATTTATTTAATGCATCTTGAGTTTCATCACGGCGTTTTTGTTGAAATTCGGTGACCCATTCGGTCACTGTCGCTACCATATCTCGGGCAGCGGACTGCGCAGTTTTCGTCTTATTCTTGACAACTTTAACAACCGATTTTGGCTGTTGTTCATTGCGTTTAATAACTTTAATTCGGGGTTTTGTATCCATGATTCCTACCTTCAATAATATATATCTCTTGAAAATGAAATTTATTCCAAATTGCTTAACCGTTTAATCTTGTCCGCGTCGTTTGAAGAACGGAACAGTAAATACTTTTTGCAAACTATTTATGTTATTTCTGACAAAATTAACTCCGTTGAAATGATCTAACTATCGGACAAAATTTAGACCTCAGAGATTTAAAAAAAGTTGCTTTTTTTTTATGTCAAGTTTTGTCAAACGATTTTTGCCGGGTTTTGCAAGATGCCAAAACTCTGATTATCGAAATGCGGTTTGCCAACACATTAATAACAACGCCGCTAGTAAAAATAAAGTTCGGTAGATGTTGAATCCAGTTGAAATAAAAGTGATTCCCCAAACTTACCAGCCAGTTATCCATTGCTCTAAAAGCTGGCACGACACGTGCAACTGCCGTTACTGGAATGACTTTCACTGAATTCATCACAGTTTATTTAGCAATCGGCGCACCGTTTGGCGTTCATTATTTTTTGAAGCAAGGTGGCAAACGTTTAAATTTAGCTTTGTTTTTTAAATCTATCGGAGCAACTTTGTGCTGGTTTTTGTTCGCCGCTAGTTTTGTGAAGAGTCGTTTAATTTCACCGGAACATACACTGCTTGGTGAGAATTCAGATTTCTTGCATTACAGTGAAATTAAAATTGTCAGTCAAAACTTACAAAAAGCGTTTGCCAATTTTTCAAGTAATGATCAAACGCTTTCTTTTTTTGAATTTCGAGAAATGCTCGAACGTTTCATCGGTTTGACTTTAGCCTTACAGGATTCTTCTGTAACTGCCGTTGTGCCTGAACATGAGCTCGAAATTTTTCACATCGCTGGTTATCAGAAAGGGGATTTACAACTTGCCGGAAAGATTTTACATCGCAAAAATTATTTGCGGCTGCAGTCCCACCAATTGTTTGCTCGTCATGAATTTTTACAGCTTTGCCAATCTTTGAAAGAAAAAACCTTCGTGGAAATAAACGACAAACTTGATGTGTGGCAACAGTATCAAAGCGAAGCAATGCGACTTTCGGAATTGCTCGGGGATTCGGAAGCATTTCAGGTATTCCGGAAACAACGCGAAACACTTTTGCTAGTCCAACCGCCTATTTTCGGGACTAGCGGGAAACAGGAGCAGGATTTATGGAAAATTTTACAGCCGTCAGCTTCAATCAAAACCTTTCCCATCGCAGCCTCGACACCAGTCATGACAACTCGGATCCCAGATTAGTTTCTTTGCTCGCGAGCGTTGATAAAAATAAACTAAAACAAAAGCTGTTTCGTCGCGAAAGTCATGAGTTTGAAGCTGGTTTAATGCTCCGCCCGTTTACTCCCCAGGATGCATACGGACAATTCGGTTTACTGCTTGGTGTAATTCCCCCCGCCGCAATTTTCTACCAATTTTTAGTTGTCGGATTGCACGTTAGCGAAATTTCTTCCGGGCTGTTTTTTGTGATGCTTTTCTTTCTGATGAATGTTGTGTGCGCTTTTGTCGGGCGCGGGATGGGGCGGAGCCTGGCAAAGACGACCATGGATTTGGAACGTTGCTCATGGACGGTTATGCTTTTGACAATTCCCTTTATTGGTTTGCTCTGGGGAATGGTAACCGGTTTTGTGGGCGGCTTGCTTTTTTTCGGTTTTGGTGCGATTGGCGGTTTTTTGATTGCCGCGCCAATTGGCGCTGTTGCTTTTACACTTTTTGCAATTTCCCATCGTCTTCTTGAACGCGGCACTTTTATTGAACGCCAACATTTCCTGCCTATTGCTTATGGGATTTCTCTCACACTCGCCGCTTTTGTTTTAGGTTTGTAGATTGTTTTTTTGATCTTTGACTTTTGCTCTTAGGATTACAATTGTACATGATGTATTTAAGATCAAAGATTTTTGACTGAAGACCATGCTACTGCTTTCCCTTTTGTTTTCCCTCTTAGTTTTAGTGTTGCTCGGCTTTTACGTTTTTGCAGCCGAACCGCGCAGTCGTTCTCATCAGACTTTTGCCGCTTTTATTATTTGCCTCGCGCTCTGGACAATCAAAGACATTGTTTTTTGGGAATTTCAAATGCGTCGTGGCTCAGCCGGATGGTGGGCTGGCACAAGTTTTATTCTCTCGCTTTTCATGCAGTTTTCTTTAGTCGTCTTTGCTTGGGTTTTCCCCGAAAATCGGCGCACGCCGCGCCGTAAAGCCGCGATTTTATTTGCCCCCGGGCTGGTTTTGTTGCCGGCGGCAGCTGGTGGCTTGCTTTGGCGTCAAGCCGGTTTTACTGCCGAGGGCAACTTTGAAATTGATCTGGCGCCTCTCGCTTACATTTACGTAAGTTATGTTTACGGAATTTTTGCTTACGGAGCATTTATTTTGCTCGGCAAGTATCGCCGCTACCGCGGTACACAGCAGGGGCAGCAGCTAGGCGCAATTCTCTGGGCGCTCTCAATCACGGCGATTTTGAAAACAACCGCAAATATCTTTCTGCCATTTTTCGGTATTTACGATTTACTCCCGATTTCCGCGACCTTCGTGCTCCCGGGCGTCTTGATTTACGCTTATGCAATCTCAAATTTCAAGCTTTTTTCGCTTTCGACTGCTCTCGACCAATTTCGATTGTTTCCAATTATCTATAAGATTGCTTTAACAATTGCCATAGTAGCAGTGGTTAGCTTTGCCGCATTCCAAATTCCGATTGTCTGGTGGGCTTTTCAAGACGGATTGACAATGGAGGCGTGGCGCAGGTATTTGACTTTTAGCGTAATTACGGCGCTTGTTCCCAACTTGCTGCTGGTTTTACTGATTGTCAGGACAATTTCACGCCCGCTCGGAAGAATCACTTTGGCGGCTGTTCAGGTCACAAACGGGGCTTACGGGACAACGGTTAAAGAAGATAGTAATGATGAAATTGGCTTGCTCGCCGAATCGTTTAATCAAATGAGTCTCAAGATGGCTTCGGATATCGAGCAGTTACGCAAACTCAACGAACAGCTAGTTCAAACGGAAAAACTGGCGGCCATGGGACGGCTTTCAGCTGGCGTGGCGCACGAAGTTAACAATCCACTGGCTTCGATTTCATCGCTCATTCAAATGCTTCAGGCTAAGCCGGATTTGGAACTGGACGAAAAAGAAACGTTACGGCTGATTCAAACGCAAATTATTCGCATTACACAAGTTACCCGCGACATGTTGGACTTCGCTCGCGTGCGTCCCGCTGCCCGAAGTTTTGTTGATATTAACATGGTACTCGAAGCCAGCTTGCGGCTGGCGAGTTTTGATAATTCATTTCAAAAATTGCATTTGACTAAGACTTTTGATGAGCATATTCCAAAGATTTCAGCTGATTATGATCAATTGCAACAGGTTTTCCTAAATTTGCTGCTTAATGCGCGAGACGCGATGCCAGCAGGCGGCGAAATTAAACTTAAATCGGTATTTCATTCACAAATGCATGAAATCTGCATTGAAATTTCAGATAACGGAACAGGAATTACAGCGGAAAACGCCAAACTGATTTTTGACCCATTTTTTTCGACCAAACCGACGGGCAAGGGAACCGGACTAGGGTTGGCAGTTTGTTACGGAATCATCACCGCACACGGCGGAAAAATCGAAGTCCAGCCCAATAACGGGCAAGGCACACGCTTTATTATTTCGCTCCCGCTTGATGCAAGCGGGGCGGTTTTGCATTTAACTTCATAACCACTCGCGAAAAAACTGTGTTAGTAGCCAGATATTGAGTCCGGCAATTATGATAGCGACAAGATAGCTGAGAATTTTAATCCAAAATGAATTGACGAATTCACCCATTTTTAGCTTATCGCTGGTAAACATAACAAGCGGAAAGACGGCGAAACTCAATTGCATACTTAGGATAACTTGACTAAGTATCAGCAACTGCGCAGTTCCCGTTGCGCCGTAGAGAGCTATTACAATAATGGCCGGGACAATCGCAATTAAGCGTGTTATTAAACGCCGGAGCCATGGACTTAAACGAATGTCTAAAAAACCTTCCATTACAATCTGCCCGGCGAGCGTTCCGGTCAGCGTCGAGTTTTGACCGGAAGCGAGAAGCGCAATGGCAAACAGAGTACTGGCACCCGAAACACCCAAAAGCGGCGACAGTAATTTATAAGCATCGGCAATTTCCGCGACTTCGTAATTACCATTAGCGTGAAACGCAGCAGCCGCTACAATCAGAATTGCAGCGTTGATAAATAGAGCAAACATTAGTGCGAGCGTCGAATCAATCGTCGCGAACTTGATGGCTTCACGCTTGCCTGCAGAATTTCGCTCAAAATTGCGCGTTTGGGCGATTGCGGAATGTAAATAAAGATTATGCGGCATCACGGTCGCGCCTAAAATTCCGATGGCGATATAAAGCATCAGCGGATTCGTAACAATTTCTGTTGTAGGCACGAATCCTCGCAGAATTTCGCCGATTTCAGGGCGCGAGAAAATAATTTCGGCTGCGAAGCAGAAACCGATGCTTGCAACAAGTGTGATAACAATGGCTTCGAGCCACCTAAAACCTCGGTTCTGCAACAGTAGCAAAATCATGACGTCAAAAGCTGTCAATATCACGCCCCAGATGAGCGGAATACCAAACAATAGGTTGAGCGCAATTGCCGAGCCGATGACTTCCGCCAGGTCACACGCCACAATTGCCAGCTCGCACAAAATCCATAAGACGAAAGAAACAGCGGGGTGAAAATGGTCACGACAAGCTTGGGCTAAATCTCGTTCGGTAACAATACCCAACCGCAGCGCCAGACTCTGTAGTAAAATCGCCATCAAATTTGAGATCAGGATGACGGAGAGCAGCGTATAGCCAAAACGCGAGCCGCCTGCCAGATCAGTCGCCCAATTGCCCGGATCCATATATCCGACGGCAATCAGATAACCGGGACCTGAAAAAGCAAGCATTTTGCGCCAGAAACCCAAGCCTTTAGCAACTGGTAGCGATGCATTAACTTCCGGCAGACTCGGTTGCGTTGAACGCCTGCGCCAGCCATTAACTGCTCTTGCTTCAGTAACATTAGTATCCATAAAACCCCTTGTTCATAACGTCAACAAGTCTTGTCTGTATCTGTTTCCTAAAAAACTAAAAAGTTCCGTCACGGTTTGGAATCGGGCTGCCGTGCGGACACTTTTTGGGAAAGCCTAATAGTGCGTCAACTTTCTTTTCGAATTCGTCAGAAATGTGATGCTCAAGTCGTTCGGCTTCATCATGAACGAGATGCGAATCGTAGCCCAAAACTTCCGATAGAAAAAGCTCCAGTAAACGGTGTCTGCGCACAATGCGAAGCGCGATTCCGCGTCCTTTTGCTGTCAGTCGAACGCCATAATAAGGAACATGTATGATAAATAGTTGTTGCTCCATCTGCTTGAGCATCTTTGAGACGGCTGGCGGACTGACAAGAAGCATTTCCGCCAAATCTTTTGTTCCAGCGGTTTGATGATCGGTGCGGCGCTCTGAAAGCGTCCAAATAGCTTTTAAGTAATCTTCCCTTGAAGGCGTCATAGCTCTTTTACTGGTTGTTGAAATTGTCATTGATATTTTACCTAAAAGATTAAACTGGCGTTGGTTATAATTATTGAGTTACCATGACGTATCAAAAATGAACTGAGGTTAACTTTACAAGAAAGTATTTATAAATTGCAAATGTTTAACCAAAGTTAAGTTTAATATTATTCCTACAATTATAAATTACAAATTAATTTCACAATACCCGCCACGTTGACTTGACAGAAGTGGAAATTCAAGTCATTTTACGGGCAATTAATTTCATTTTTTTATATGATTGCATCAATTTTCCTTTCGTTTGCGTTCCTTTTCCAAATGCCAATGGCAGACGCTCCTGCTAAACCGCAGGAATCAGCAAAACCTGCACCTTCACCGCAGCCGGAAGAGCCTCCAATTATCACGAAACACACAATTCGGGCGGGCAATCGTCCGCTTAATTACACTGTGACGGTAGGTTTTATGCCGATCAAGAACCGTGAAGGCGAAACCGAAGCCAAAATTTTCTTTCAAGCATACACTCTGGACGGCGTGAATAATCCCAAAGACCGACCCTTAATGTTTTCGTTTAACGGCGGTCCCGGTTCGGCTTCGGTTTGGCTGCACCTCGGCGCATTAGGTCCCAAGCGCGTTAAGATGCAGGACGACGGCATGATGCCCGCACCGCCTTATGAACTTGTTGACAACGATCAAACCTGGCTTGATCAAACAGATTTAGTTTTTATTGATCCCGTTGGCACTGGTTATAGCCGCGCTGTCAAACCGGAATTGAACAGCAAATTTTTCAGTCTCGATGGTGACACGCAATCAGTCGGCGAATTTATTCGCTTGTATCTATCGCGGAACCAACGCTGGACTTCGCCGCTTTTTTTGGTCGGCGAATCCTACGGCACGACGCGCGCCTCAAGTTTGTCGAATTATTTGTTTGAAAAGGGGATCGGTTTGAACGGCATCTTGCTGATTTC
>JBDTZD010000068.1:0-4426 GCA_040005335.1 Pyrinomonadaceae bacterium
TTTTGCTTGAAGAAGTATCCGAACACGGTAGGCGCGCCGGCAAGCAAAAATGGGCTTTGACCGCTTTTGGTGTGTTTCTCGCACTGTCTCTCTCAAAATATCTTTTTGGCATTGAAGTTCCTTTGGCGATAGCTGCCCTAAGTGGTTCATTAATTCTGTTGGCGACACAAACGATTCGTTACAGGGAGCTTTATTCGCTCGTTGAATGGCGACTCATCGTGCTGATTGCGTGCATGATTTCGTTTGGGACGGCAATGGAAAAAACCGGTGCGGATAAATATCTGGCAAGCTTAATCAACAATAATTTTGGGCAGTACGGAGCAATGGCACTGCTCGCTGGCTTTTTTCTCTTGACGGTTGGGTTGACGCAACCGATGTCAAATCAGGCTGCCGCTCTGGTCGTTTTACCGATTGCCGTCCAATCAGCGTTAGCTTTGAATTTGAATCCGAGAGCTTTTGCTGTCGCAGTCACATATGCCGCTTCATGTTCATTTATTACGCCGCTCGAACCAGCTTGCGTCCTGATTTACACGCCTGGCCGTTATCGTTTTTTTGATTTCGTCAAAGTCGGAACCATTCTCACCGTCGCCGTTTTTTTTGTTGTTTTATGGCTCGTCCCGCTTTTTTGGAAGTTAAATTAGCTCTCAGTTTAACGAAAAAAGCTCGTCTAACTTTGCACAATTCATTTTGCGTTTTAAACTAAGCGCAGAATGATAAATAAACTAAAGAACGATTCGCGGAGCAAATTAGCGACCCGGTGGCAAGCCATCTCAAACTCGTCGCACCCTCTGCGAGTTCTGGCGGAAAACGTTTCGCAGGTTGCTCGTGATGCCTTTAACGAATCCAAACAGTTAACCGTCGAACGACAGCAGATTTGGCTTAATCGCCTGCCTGCCCAGTTTGATGGCTGGCGCGTTGTTCTACTTTCAGATATTCATCACAGCCCGCTGACCGATGCCGAACAAATCGAAAAAACCGTTAAAATTACTAATTCACTGCGTCCGGACATAATAGTTTTGACCGGGGACTATGTTACTCATGAAGTCGAATATATCGCGCCGGTCGCCGAAATGCTCGGGAAACTGCAAGCTCTTCACGGTGTTTACGCAGTCTTGGGAAATCATGATCATTGGACGGATGCCGCAATGGTAACGGATTTATTTCGAGCCAATCAGATTCCGGTTTTAATCAACGAAGGTTTTCGTTTTGAACTAAATGGTGCCAGCGTCTGGCTCTGCGGCGTTGACGATATGATGGTTGGATTAGCTGATCTGGATTTGGCTTTGAGCGGTTCTCGGGCTGATGAATTTAAGTTTTTGCTGTGTCACAATCCGTCAATTCTGCGACTCGCTGAACGCAAAGGAGTTGATTTTATTGTTTCTGGTCATACGCACGGCGGACAGATACGTTTAATAAAAGACGCCGATGATTTGCTTCTACCCCGCACTCGCCGCGCCAGCGGCTTGCTCAAAAGAAGGAATACACAGGTTTATATTTCACGCGGCATCGGAACGGTAGTTTTGCCAATTCGCTATCAATGCCCTCCGGAAATTACTTTACTTGAGCTTCGGTCAGGTAAGACGGCATTTTAGAGTCTGGGATAGACTGTTGTAATTTCTAACTAATGAAAAAAACGTTTAATGAGTAACGCGTCTATGAATTCTAGCCCAAGGTTCGAAGTCTGATGACTATTCCAAATTTATTAACTTTACTGCGCATTTTGCTGGTGCCTGTTTTCGTCTCGCAGCTTTACTACCAATATTTTGATTGGGCTTTAGCAACCTTTTTTCTTGCCGGAGCCAGCGATGCCGTTGACGGTTTTATCGCTCGTCGTTTTAATCAATCCTCGGAACTCGGCAAAGTTCTCGACCCGATCGCCGATAAATTAATGATGACGACAGCATTTATTGTTCTGGCAATGCCGCAGCTCGTTCCGCACAGCAGAAATCTTCCGGTTCCATTTTGGCTGACTGCAGCCGTTATTACCCGCGATGTTTTAATTATGGTTGTCGCAGGGGCAATCTTTTTTACCACTGGCTTTCGCCGTTTTCGCCCTTCGATTTGGGGAAAACTTAGCACCACGATTCAAGCTTGTGCAGTTTTGCTAATTCTTGTTGCCACAAATTTTCCTTTTGTCGGTGATTTTTATCTCCCCTTTGTTTATCTAATCGTTTTTCTGTTCGCTGCTATTTCAGGTTTGCATTACATTTTCTTTGTTTCAAATTTGATGAAGGATGAAGGTATTTGAAATTTTGGTTAACACAAGTGCACTAAGTTAAACTTGACAAAGACGCACTCACATATTATTCTAGTTAAGAATTCAACAGTTCAATTTATATAAGCGGAGAATTAAGTAATGAGTAAAATTATTGGAATTGATTTGGGAACAACAAATTCGGTTGTCGCCGTTATGGAGGGTGGCGAGCCGATTGTTGTCACCAATTCAGAAGGCGGTCGGACGACCCCCTCAGTTGTTGCATTTACCAAAGACGGTAATCGTCTGGTCGGGCAGGTAGCCAAGCGTCAAGCCGTAACTAACCCTGAAAACACTGTCTATTCGATTAAGCGTTTTATGGGACGTGCGTTTAACGAAGTAACTTCAGAAAAGAAACAAGTCCCATATCAGGTTGAATCAGCCGGACAAGATGTTCGCATTAGCGCAGGCGGCAAGCAATACAGTCCGCCGGAAATTTCCGCTATGATTCTCCAGAAACTCAAGCAGGCTGCCGAGGAATATCTTGGGCAAACAGTTGACCGTGCTGTGATTACCGTCCCAGCTTATTTCAACGATGCCCAACGTCAAGCTACCAAAGACGCAGGCAAAATTGCCGGGCTCGAAGTAATGCGAATCGTTAATGAACCGACTGCGGCGGCTTTGGCATACGGGCTGGACAAGAAAAAAGACGAAATGATTGCGGTTTTTGATTTTGGCGGCGGAACTTTCGACATTTCGGTTCTTGAAGTTGGCGAAGGCGTAGTCGAAGTTAAATCCACCAATGGCGATACTCACCTCGGCGGCGATGACGTTGATGAGGCTTTGATCAAATGGATTATTGATGAGTTTAAAAAAGATCAGGGTATTGACTTATCAGCCGACAAAATGGCTTTGCAGCGTCTCAAAGAAGCGGCGGAAAAAGCTAAGATCGAATTGTCATCGACAATGCAGACCGATGTTAACTTACCGTTTATCACGGCGGATCAGACCGGACCCAAACATTTGAACATGAGTCTTACTCGTTCTAAATTTGAACAGTTAGTTGATCCGATTTTGCAGCGTTTGATGCCTCCCGTCGAACAGGCAATTAAAGATGCCGGATTAGACAAATCGAAAATTGACGAAATCGTGCTCGTCGGCGGTTCGACCAGAATTCCGAAGGTTCAAGAATTAGTCAAAAACTTTTTTGGTAAAGAACCGAATAAATCGGTTAACCCGGACGAAGTTGTGGCTCTCGGCGCAGCCGTGCAAGCGGGCGTGCTGGGCGGCGAAAAAACAGATATTTTGCTGCTCGATGTCACTCCTTTATCGCTTGGCATTGAAACCCTGGGCGGTGTCGGAACAAAATTGATCGAACGCAACACGACGATTCCAACTCGGAAATCAGAGATTTTTTCGACCGCTTCGGACAATCAAACATCGGTCGAAGTCCATGTTATTCAAGGTGAGAGACCGATGGCGGCGGACAACAAAACGCTTGGCAAATTCCATTTGGTTGGGATTCCGCCGGCACAGCGCGGTGTTCCGCAAGTCGAGGTAACTTTTGACATTGACGCCAACGGTATTGTCAACGTTTCCGCCAAAGATATGGGAACGGGACGCGAGCAAAAAATCACGATTACGGCTTCATCAGGTTTATCGAAAGATGAAATTGACAGAATGATGAAAGACGCTGAATCGCACGCCGGCGAAGACGAAAAACGGAAAGAAGCGATTGAAGCGAAAAACCGTTTGGACGGCTTGACTTACAGCGTTGAAAAAACCTTTGGTGAAAACAAAGACAAACTCGACGCGGCTGGAGCGGTTGAGATTGAAACAGCGTTAAGCGAAGCAAAAACCGCTTTGAACTCAAACGAAGCTGAAGCGATGAACAGCGCTTTCGAGCGTCTCCAAACGGCTTCGCACAAACTTGCAGAAGTTCTCTATAACCAAACCGACGCATCAGCTTCGGCTGGAGCAGGAGGCGAAGAACAGGCTGATGCAGCCGGAGCGGGAGCTACCGGTGCTTCGAGTGGTTCAACCGGCGGTTCTGACGATGTCATTGATGCCGAATACGTTGATGTTGATTCGGACAAAAAATAACGACTAATAACGGGCGGCGAGTGGAAAAACTCGCCGCTCAATTTAGGAAGCTATGCAAACCGTTAAAATAGAGGTTGATGAGCAAATGTGGGCGGAAGCTAATACATTAGCAAAAAATTTGCAGGTCAA
>JBDTZD010000035.1:0-15033 GCA_040005335.1 Pyrinomonadaceae bacterium
GTAAACCACACTTTGCTTTCTAAACTCGCTGAAGTGCCAACAGCTTGTTTGCCCGCGCTCGACCATTGAGCGTCTTTGCCGGGTGCGCCGGGAGCATTGCCGCTTGTTTGCGCCCAACCGCAAATGGATAAACAGAAAGCTAAAACGAATGCTGGAACGATTTGTAATTGGTAAGTTTTTAAGCGCATTGATTCTTTGAAAATTACGTGCATATTTTCTGATAGATTTCTGCAAGTTTATTCTATTTTGGGGATGAATCAAGCGCGGAAGGTTTAGTGCAAAAACGAATCAACGATTTCTATCACCTGGGCGTGGATTTCATTGGGCGAAGCGGTCGCATCTACCACGCGAAAGCGTTGTTTTTCGCGGCGGGCGATTTGCAGATAAGCATCGCGGACATGCGTGTAAAATTCAGTATCTTCTTTGTCCATGCGGTTTTTTTCTTGTCCGAGCACAGCGCGGCTATTCGTTCGTTTAAGCGATTCGGTAACGGGCAAGTCAAAAAACAAAGTCAAATTAGGTTTTAGTCCGTCGGTTGCGAGCTTGACAAGCTGCTTGACCAACCGCGCATCAACTCCGCGACCCGCGCCTTGATACGCAACGGTCGCGTCGGAATAACGATCTGAAATGACAATTTGTCCTTTTTTGAGGGCCGGGTGAATCAGCGTTTGGATATGTTGGGCGCGGTCAGCGGCGAACAATAATAACTCGGCTAGCGGAGCAACTTGCAAATCATCGTCCAAAATTAGTTCGCGAAGACGTTTGCCAAGCAAAGTTCCACCCGGCTCGCAGGTCGAAACGACACTGCGACCGCGTTTTTTTAGTTCATTTTCGAGCAGACGCAACTGCGTGGTTTTTCCGCTTCCGTCTAACCCTTTAAAAGTAATGAAAATTCCGTTTGACTCTAATCTCTCAACGTTCTGCAAAGTAGAAAATTCCTAATTATTATTCGTTTGGTTTTCGATTAAATTGTTGCGGCGGCGCAAATGAAGTCGGTGGGCGCTGCGGCTGTTCACCTTCCGATTGCGGGCGTCGCGGTTGTTGCAGCGCGGTGCTGGTCACGGTAGCAATGGCGTGTTTGAAAATCAAGAAATCTTGTCAATTGGTGTCGAGCATCACCGAAAACTTATCAAAACTCTTCAGCCTGCCGCTCAATGTCGTGCCGTGCAGCAGATTAATTATGACAACTGCTTTTTCACGGCGTAAAGTGTTGAGAAAGGCATCTTGAATGTTTTGTGAACTCGTTTTTTCCATATGACTCCCTGCAAGGGCGCAAATGTTTTTCAGTGAACAGATTAAACTAAGTTTCACATGCCTGACAAGCATTCTTTTAAGTGGGGAAGAAATGGTTGACCACTCAAAAGAAAATGTCCGGCTTCTAATGAGCAAGTTAAAAAAAACTACCTCAACGTTTGCAGTGCTTTCCCGGCGATTAAAACAGTTTGTTCAATAATTTCATCGGTGTGAGCGAGTCCGAAAAACCCAGCTTCAAATTGCGAAGGCGGCAGATAAACTCCTGCTTCGAGCAAACAGTGAAAGAATCTTCCAAATAACTCACGGTCGGATTTGTTGGCGGTTGTCCAATCGGAAACCGGCTCGTCCGTAAAAAACAACGTAAACATCGAACCTACCCGATTGGCAACTGTTTTGATTCCGACATTTGCAGCCGCTTTTTGCAGCCCGTTCGCAAGCGTTTCGCCTCGTTTGTCCAGCGTTTGATAAACGGATTTGTCACGCAGTCTTTGCAAAGTCGCCAATCCTGCTGCCATCGCCAAGGGATTACCGGAAAGCGTCCCGGCTTGGTAAATATTTCCGGCAGGCGCAATATTTCGCATGATTTCCTTGCTCGCTCCGTAAGCTCCGACGGGCAACCCGCCGCCGATAATTTTACCGAGCGTCGTGATATCGGGTTTGACTGCAAACAACTCCTGCGCTCCGCCTCTGGACAAGCGAAAGCCTGTCATTACTTCGTCAAAAATAACTAGAGCGTGATGAGCGTGAGCAATGTCAATCACCTTTTGCAGATAGCCCTCTCGCGGCACGACGCAGCCCATATTCCCGACAACTGGCTCAAGGATTACGCAGGCAACTTCGCCTTTGTTAGCCGCAAAAATTTCTTCCAATGCCTGAACATCGTTGTAAGGAACAGTCAATGTCTTGTCAGCAGTTGATTGCGGAACGCCGGGACTATCCGGCAGCCCGAGCGTTGCTACGCCAGACCCGGCTTTGACCAAAAAGCTGTCCGCGTGTCCGTGATAACAGCCCTCAAATTTAACGATTTTTTCGCGTCCCGTGACGCCTCGCGCCAGGCGAATCGCCGCCATCGTCGCCTCCGTGCCGCTATTGACCATTCTGACCATTTCAATGCTTGGGACGGCGTCAATAATTTCTTCAGCCATCTGAATTTCCATCTCTGTCGGCGCGCCGTAACTCGTTCCGCGCTGCATCGTCTCGCTCAAAGCCGCCAGGATTTCTTCATCTGCATGACCAAACATAAGAGCGCCCCAACTGCTGACATAATCAATCAATGAGCGTCCGTCCGCGTCCGTCATAATTGCGCCTTTCGCCCGTTTGATAAAGCGCGGAGTGCCGCCGACGCCGCGAAACGCTCTGACCGGAGAATTAACACCGCCCGGCATAACTTCGACTGCATGGGCAAAAAGCCGTTCGGAATTTGTAACTGAAATTTCTGGTTTTGCTGAACTCATAATTACATTTTGACGGTTTCATCCGGCAAAGTCACGTTTGCGAATATTTTTGAATGAATTGCAAAAAGGGCGGGGAATTAATCCTCGCCCTTTTGTATTTGTTGTTAAAAACAACTACGCATTGGTTTGATTAGCATTTGGAATACTAAGCTCCCAACCGACATTGATTTTATCCGGATCTTGAATTTTATCGCGGTTGGCGTAATAAATTTGCATATATTGCGCTCCGTCACCGTAATGATGTTTTGCAATTTTCCAGAGGCTGTCACCCGATTGCACCGTATAAGTCTGCGCCGCTTGCTGGTCAGATGCTTGTTCGGCTTGCGGCTGATCGCCGCTGACCTGTAAATCAAGATCCCCGTAACTGTTATCAATTGAATTAAACTGGTTTGTAATCTGTTCCGCCGAACCTTGATCGGGAGCGGCGATCCGAACAATAAGTTTATCGCCTTCGACATAAAGCGCGTCAACTCTTGCATTGACGCTGTCGGCGTAGTTTAATGCCGCCACGTATTTGCCTTTTAAATTAGCAAATTTTTGCTCCGGGTTTTCGGTTTGCTGTTGTGCTTGACTAGCGCCAAAACCGAACATTCTTCCAATAGAATCAAAAAGTCCCATCTTAAATTTCCTCCCAAATCTTTTCAAAGTTGTTTTCGCATTATCGCTGTCTTTGCCGATAGAAGCAACCCAATTTATTAATTTCCCGTAAAAGGATTTTTGATGACGTTCTCAAAACTGCTGCCGAAAATAAAATACGCGACATTCGGATTTTCATGCGAGCGGTCATAGCCAACAAGTTCAGCATAAGCACGTCCCTTAACCGGCTGTCCTCCGGCGGTTCCTGTAACTTCGTTCGCTCCTTCCCAATAAACAATCATTGTTGTTCCGCGCGTATCGAGTTCTTGATTTTCCATTACCGGCGTGACGGTTAAATCCAGAGCGAGTTTTTCGACTTTAATGCGCCAGCCTGAAGGATACGTCGCGCGTGAGGTCGGGCTTTTCCAGAATCCGGTCGGCTCAATTGTAAAATCTTCCTGTTTGAGCGCCGTCGAATTACCATTTTCATCTACGAAAGTGCCGCTCGAAAAAGGTGAAACCTTGTGCTGACTATCACGCAGCTGATAGCACATCAGTTCGCAGTTGTTATCAAGTTGAATCGAAAACCAATCCCAACCTTTTTGGTTTTCCGTCGGCGTCCAAGTTCCAAATTCACGGTCAAACCAAGCTGAACCGTTAAAATGCTCGGTTTCGCCGTTTAGGACCAAATCACCTTCGAGATTCATGCGGGTTAATGAGAAATAGCGCGAAGCCTCGCCTTCGTCTTTAAACGAAACACCTCCGCGCCCATTTAAGGTCGGAGGTTTGGTTGGCGTTAGCGTAGCTTCAAACGTTAGATCGTCGAGCGCCGCGCGAACGACGTGCGAGCCGCTTGCTTCCCGAACAGACCAATCGCCAAGCCGAACGTAATAATGCTTTTCGCTGGCAGAGGCTGGCGGGTCGAAATAGCCATTCGAGCTTTTGCGATGTCCGTATTGAAATTTCTGGTGATCTAAATCCGTCACCGCAAAATGCGCAAAATACATTGGATTACCAAAAAGCCTGAGCGGAACGACGCCGAATTTATCTAAATCTGTCCGGCGTTTGAAGAAAACAAGTTCAAATCCGAATTTTCTGCCCGAGACCGTTTCAAAGTGTCCGGTGTAATACCACCATTCGGTTTGCGCCGATTTATGTGCGTAAAGATCGCGCGGTAAATCCAGCGGGTCATGTTCCGTGCCATCGCGCAGAGGTTCTGCTTTGCCGACAAAAGTTTGCGTCACCGTCTCAAAAAACTCCGCCGTCGCCTTCTCAATCGGTTTGACGAAATCTTCCAAATCCTGCCAACTATTTTGCTGTGCCATTTTTTTGCCCCTTGTTTGTGAAAAGTTTAACTAAATCAATAGCAAAATGGAAAGGCATTTGGCAAAAACGCTGAAAAAGCAAAAAAGGCGGAAGACTGTTTCCACCTTTTTTAGAAATAGTTTGTCTCAATAACTCAGAACTTTCTTGACTTCCGAGTTTTAAGTTGTCTGGGTTGTTCGGTTTCGTGGACTTCAACTGTTTGAATCACTCGAACTTCGACTTTTTGAATCAGAAACACAATCCGAACATTGTCCGGACGGTGGTCAAGCGCAGCCGGAACAAAAGCCGGGTCTTCACGTAACAATTTGTCTAGTTCGGCTAGCTTGCCTGATTCGTGCGGTGATTGGATCACATCGGCAATATTGGCGACGCCATTGCTCAAAACATCTACCACAACCATCATCGCGTCATTTTTAGTTTCGCCTCTGGTGAGAGACGAGGTAAGCGCGACAAACGCACTCTGCGGATTCAAACTCGGTGACTCGGCGGCAATTGAAAGTCGCCTCACGGCGTAATCGGCCGCCGGAAATGATGATAATTTTTCGTAAGGTAAATTGCTCGTCTGAGCCAGAAGGAGTTCGCGTTCCTGGCGTTCACGCCGCGACTGAGCTTCCAACTCGCTGAAAGCTGAAATCGTGTGGACTAAAGATACAAACATCATAGTAAACATAAGCAGAGAAGCCAGCACGCCCGTTGTATAGGGAATAAGCTGTGGCTGCAAATGCTGCTCCCAGATATTTTGCCACCGAGAAATCTTCAATTTTGGCTGATTTATTTCCCGCAAAGCTGCGAGCTCTATATTGACCGACTGACTAATCGAAGCAGCCAAATCAAATGGCACAGACGTTTTCCTAAGTATGCTTAATTCCTTTATTACTTCTCTGGATTCAATCAATTCCGCGCGGCATATCGGACATGAACGCAAATGTTCATCGCACACAACGCGAAGCTGCGGCGCAATCGCGTGGTCCAGATAAAGTGATAAATTTTGGCGAAATTCAGAACACTGCATTTAACAATAATTGGTAATTAGTAACTGGTAATTATTTTTAACCGGATTTAAACCAATTACTAATTACCAATTACTAATTACTTTGAAAGCATGGCTCTCCAACCCCGGCTGTTTCTCTAAATTTTTGAGAAACAACGCTGGTTGTGTTTAGCGCGAAGCAATTAGGGCGAAATTTCCAACTCAATCAAATCGTCTATCCGTGGTGTTGCTGGTCACGTTGTCAAAAAATGATTGCCGGAAAACTAACTTAACTGCAACTTGCCGCTCACGGTTATCGTCACTTTGACCCTTCGTTTGGCACCGATTTTTGTTAAAGTGAAAGCCGGGGCGGGACAGCCATGCCGTTTGGGCAGATAGTAGTTAATAAGATTAATTGATGGTAGGAAAAAAAGCATTTTACCTACTACTTCCTAGCTACTGCCTACTCTATTTACAAAGAACGTTTTAACTTTTTTCTTAATTCTTCACGCCCACGCGCGATTCTCGATTTCACCGTCCCGACGCTCGTTTGCAGGGCGTCGGCAATTTCTTCATAACTGAATTCCTCAATGTCACGGAGCACAACCGCTTCTCGAAAATTTGGAGTCAGTTCCTTCAATGCCTGGTGCAGTCGTTCAGATTGCTCACGCCGCAAAATTTCGTCTTCGGGCGTGGCTTGAGAATTATCAGCCAAAGTATCATGCAAGCTGGTCGAATCATCCTCACTTCTTTCAGCGTCAAGCGAGAACGTTGCGTTTTGGCGTCGCGCCATCCACCACCGGCGACGATTTCGCGCTTGGTTAATGGCAATTCGAAAGAGCCATGTTTTCAAACTCGCATCACCGCGAAAACTTTTGACCGATTGCACAACTCGCAAAAATGTTTCCTGAGCTAAATCCCTGGCTTCTTCATGGTTTTGCGTCAATCTAAAAAGCAACGAATAAATATCGCCTGAATACCGATTTATCAAAATATCAAAAGCCGTTGAATCGCCCGATTTTAAACGATCGAGAAAATCCGTCTCAGACGCCGAAACAAACTCCGCACTCGTCGCCGAAGCTACATTCGGCAAATCTTCTCCGGTAATAGTGACCGTTTTCCCGAAGTTCATCAAAGTTTCTTCGCATCGAGACTTTCTTGGAGACTTCTTTAACTATCTCTAGCGCGTCTCCCGTTATCGGGAACTTTTCAATTCGGCTTTTCGCTCGGCTTTGAGCGAACTTGTTTGATTAGACACGGCGAATTTAGATTTGTTCCCAATTTTTTTGTTAATAAATAAAAGATGACAGGTAAAGGGTAGTTCTTCATGAAATCATTATTAAAAGAACCATAGTTTTGATTAACCGACCGATTACTTATCATCTATTACCTATTATTGGCTTTGCTTGACATTGAGGCGCAAGTCTCGTTAAAGTTGGCGTTTATCGTATCATCAATTAGATAACTCTAGTTCATTTGAGAAGCAATCATAGAGGAAAAAGTGGCAAAGAAAAAACAAGCAAAGGTTGAAACGTCTGCTCCCATTTTTCAGCAAAACCCAGTAGCGCAGCGCATTGAAGAATTAGGCAAAAATTTAGAAGGCAAAGGCAATCTGATTTTGTACGTTCTGGGCGGCATCTTAGGTTTGGCTATTTTGGGCGCCATTATCTATTCCTGGCAGTCGCGCCAAGCCGGTGAAGCACAAGCGGCGCTCGGCAAAGCTATTGAAACTAGTGAAGCGCAAGTTTCGGCTTCGCCAGTGCCGAACAGCCCGGCTCCGGTTTTCGCGACCGACAAAGAACGAACCGAAAAATCCATCGCCGCTTTTGAAAATGTAGCAAATAAATACGGCAGTCCGTACAAAGAAAAAGCCCAATATTTTATTGCTGTCAACAAATTAAAAGTGAACCGAGAAGCAGGTCTTCAAGAACTTGAAGGATTATCTAACAACGGTAACCGTGAGGTCGCTGGATTGTCAAAATTTGCTCTTGCCGAAGCCCATTCTGCTGATGGCAAATATGACGAAGCCGCCGCTCTTTACAATGATTTGGCGAAACAGCAGAACAATGTCATTTCCGCTGATACTTTAAATTATGCGCTTGCCTCAGTTTACGAGAGACAAGGTAAAAAGCAGGAAGCCGCGGACATTTATTTTAATCTCGCCAAAGCTGCTCGTGAAGCCAAAGACGCAGACGGAAAACCCGCCACTATGACCATGACGGCTAGGGAAGCCGCGCGCAAACTCGAAAAACTGGATGCATCAAAGTTTGCACAGCTTCCGCCCGAATCAACAGCGGCTAACCTTTAATTCAAATAACATTTTTTTGAAGGGCGATTTTACAATCGCCCTTTTTTGTTTTTATTGAGGCGTTTTAATTCGCTTTTTTTGCCCGAATCTGAAAAACTTCAGAATTAAGTGTTTGTTACACACGATGGAGAAGCAAAATGCGGGAAGCTATACCGGTTAAAATTTCAAATGTTATCCTCGATCAAGGGTTAGCAACAGACCGTACCGTTGCAAATAAAATCATCGGAAAATGCAGTGTTCGCGTTTCTCCGAGCGGTTATTTCAGCGCGTTGTTTCTGCTCACTTTTACGGCTGGTTTTTTAAATCATCTAGGTTTCGTTTGGAGCGGTTTAATTGCGGCAAGTGTCGCTTGGGCAATTATTCCAATGTTATTTTGGTTTGACAGAGTAGAATTTGATGGTAAAAATCTAACTCGTAAAGGAGCAATGGCTCTCGTTCGCGGGGTTTTTAACTCAACTCCGCATCGTTTAAAAATCGCCGACATTGAACACGTTGAGACACAATCTTTATGGTCGCTAAAAAATGGCGGGCGTGTTTATTACCGTTATCAGAGCGAGGTTTCTGGCGGCGGAATGACTTTTTCATTTGCCTCGGGCGGCAAAAGTTATCGTCAAATGGTCAAGACGCTTTTCTCCCTTGTGCCGGAAGAGAAGCTGGATGCGCGTTCAATCGAACTACGGGATTTTCTAGTTGAACCAAAAGAGCTTGAGCGCAAAATCAAAAAACTCAAACTTCCCTCATCTGACATTCTTGATAGCACCTTGCCAAAACTCAAACGCTCAACATTTCGCCGCGATAGCCTTAAAATTTTATACCAAATTGAAGAAACGGCGGAAGTCTCCAGTTACAAAGCCGTCGAGCTGCGTCAAGCCGCCAACGAATTGCGTGTCGCCGGAAATCTTTCACAAGCGATAGAAGCTTTTCGCCGAGCTTTGCTTTGGCAGCCGGAAAATGCCTGGTTGTTATATGAATTTGCGCGAGGGCTTTTCTCTTACGCGAACGCCGCCAAAAATGCAGCTTGGTCGCGAAGGGCTGCTGCTGCTTTGCGATTGGCTGCCAAGCGCGGCAAACAGGACGCCGCTTTGCTGACACGGATTGGTGAAAGCTATTTTCAATCAGGCAATTTTGATCTGGCTGCTAAGGTTTTCAGGCAAACTCTCCAAATACAGGAAGAAAACTTTCGGGCCGAGTGCGGTTTAGGCGAAATAGGTTTGCAGGACGGTAAAATCGCGCACGTCGTTTATCATTTTCAAGCCGCAGTCCGTTCTGCCGGAGATTCGGCTACAAGGCGTTGGGCTCAGACGGAAGCTGAATATTTCTCGCTTCTTAATGACAATCTTGATTACATGGAAACAGAGGTTTCCCGCATCAGTTGGCTCGGCAGCGTGTCGCGCGGCAAACGCATTTGTCTGAGACTGACCTTTATCAATTTGCCGGTAATTCTGGCAGGGACATTTGCTGACGAAACAATAGCGGCTTTAGGGTGGGCAATGACGGCGGCGACAGCGAGTGCGTGGGCATTTTTGACGTTCGCCGAAAGTTTTTTAGATTCGCGCAGTAATCCAAGCGATGTTTTGGAAGATGAATAGCCGGAATATAAAGGCACAAGAAAGTAAAAGAGGGCAACTTGGTTTTTTACCTTACTGCCCTCTTTAATATTCTCTAACGATGCATTTGTTCAGCGTTTATTTAACTGAAGGTTTTTTAGCGCGAATAGATTTGGCTGCAGGAAGAACTTTTGTTTCTGTTTTATTGTCAGCGATTGTAATTTTCTTGCCGCGAACGGTTTTGGCATTTCCCGGCGCGCTTTTGTTTGAACCAATATCTAACATTGCATCCCAGCGATAATTCGGTTTTTCAAATCCTTTTTCCAGACGTTCAAAGATAAAATCAGTGACTGAACTGACAACCCAATTGTGATTGTATTCGCCAACCGAAGCTAGTTCGGCATCAGGCGCTGGGTTCATAAAATCAATTGCATATGGAACATTGTCTTTAATTGCAAATTCGACCGTATTTAAATCGTAACCGAGAGCGCGGCAAATTGTTTGCACATCGCTAACTACGCGGTCATAAATTGCGGGCTCAAGATAATTTTCGATGTTAACGTACTGCATTCCCGACATATAAGGCTTTGATGGGTCGTAAGGCATGACCAACACTTTTTCCTGACCGATGCAATAACAACGCACGAAATGATCAAATTCAATGCCTTCCTGCAGCGTCATACAAAGCGTTCCGCTTTGATTGTACTCAGTCCAAAGCTCTTGTAAGCTGTTAATTTTTGAGACATTTTTCCAGCCGCCGCCATCGTAAGGCTTTAAGAAAGCAGGTGTTCCAACATAATCCAGGATGCCCTCCCAATCAATTGGGAACTCCAGATTTCTTAAGCTTTCGCTAACGATGCCGGGAATATAATCTTTTTGCGGCAGCAGAACGGTCTTTGGAATCGCTACGCCGAGTTTAGCCGCCAGAGAGTAGTTAAAAAACTTGTCATCCGCCGTCCACCAAAATGGATTGTTGATTACAAAAGTGCCTTCGAGCGCTGCACGTTTAAGCATTGCGCGATAAAACGGCACTTCGTGAGAAATGCGATCTACAATCACATCATATTGTTTTTCCATTTCATGACGAACACCGCCGATCTTAATCATTTCAGCAGTAACTTCGCCACGACCGCGTTCGTTAATTTTTTCAATAAGCGATGCCGGAAACGTCTGTTCGCGTCCGACTAAAATACCAACTTTTTTCATGTAGTTTTAATTTCCTCTCTAAAATATTTGTTGTGAAAAATTATTTGTATTTCGATTTTGCAGCAAAATCTTCATTAATTGCGAAAAGAGAAAATTTATTAGTACGAACCCTGTCATGTCAATGGCTGGTTCATAATTATTTGTGAGGGGCGAACTTTAAAATCGTCTCCGGTTGTGCATCAAAAACGTCATCTTTCGCATCAATCTAAAGTGTTTGCTGACAAAATTGCGTTAATCTTTTTATTCGTATGTTAAGATAAGCGGCAAGAAAAATAAAAATCTCTCCCGCCGTTTTTTTCGGGCAAAGACAATTTTACGACGATTTTACTGCTTAGTTTATTACGATAATTTTTTACTTAAGGAGAACTCTTTTCAGTGTTCCAAAAATTGAAGTTTGCAGCTTTGACATTTTTACTATTGGGCTGTTTCCCAGTCTTGGTGCCGATTTGTGCACAAACGAAATCAGCAACGTCAAACAAAAAGGAAAAACAAAAAAAGCCGGACAAGCAGACCAAACTCAACCTCAAAGATTTAACTGCTGAACAGCTTGCCGAAACCGTAATTTTGGTTTACGGACGACGCGAAGGTTTAGCCGCGATTCGCAAGACCGAAGTCGAACGGGGTGACATGAGGCTTTTTGCTCCTGACGGCTCGACCGTGGCGGAAAAATCTTCGTATGAACGGCGCATTTTGCGCGGCGATAATCAGCAGAAAGATCGAATTCGTCTCGACCAAAAATTAAGCGCGGCGCAATACGCGCTCGTTTATGATGCGAACAAAATTTTCGGAATCATTAATGATACGATTTTTGTGCCGCGAGAAGAAGCCGAACGAGGATTTCAAGCCTCAATTTTTCACAGCATTGACGCGCTTTTGCGGTATAAAGAAAACGGTTCGACTCTGAAAATGGCGGGTAAAGATAAGCAAATGGGGGTCGAGTTTTTCCAACTTGACGTCACTGATAAAGAAAACGGCACGACACGTTTTAACATCAGCACAAAACTTTTCCGCGTCCAGTCCCTAGAATACAATTTCTCACCGACAGCAGCCGGGACGCCCGTCAAATATGTGCGAAAATTTTACGATTATCGCAACGCACAAGGTACGTTTGTCGCTTGGCGAACCGTCTTGATGACTGAGGGCAAACCGGTTGAGGAAACTAATATTGGCACCGTAACTTACGGCGCTAAGATTGAAGACGCCGAATTTCAAGGCGGCGAATAAATAATATTCTGAAACATCTCAGGCGTTAGTGCGTGGAAGAGTCAGAACCGGCGGTTCTAGATTTAACTTTAGAATGGAGAACGAAGGATGCTTTTACACGCACGAACGCTTTTTTGTGCCTGCGCTCTATTACTCTGCGCTTCAATCATGGCTGTTAACGCGCAGGAAGACAGTCAATCGAAAAACGAAAACAACGCAAATCGGCCGAGTTACGAAGTATCACTGCAATTATTGGTGTCCACCCAAAATGGTGAACGCGACGAATTGTTGCCCAGCTCACTTGCAGTGATTGAGAAAAAATTAAAAAGCGATTTTGGCAAAAGCAATTACCGCTTAGCGATGAACCTGATTAATCGCGTTTCAGAACGCGGGTCTTTGGAAATTAGCGGAGTCAGCCCGTTCAGTCAAAATTTACCTGAAGACAAATCATATAACTTTTACGAATTAAATCTGAGCGGCATCAAATCTAACACCGCGGGCGAAATGCAGTTTGATCAACTGCGATTCGGTTTGCGCCTTCCTCTAGTGACTTACGTCGCCCAGGAAGGAAAAAGCATTCCCATTACCAGCTATCAAAATCTTGGTATTTCCGCCAGGCCTGTTAGTGTTGCTTTTAATGAACCCACAATTATCGGCACTATGACAACTCCGCGCCCAAATGAATTGATCGTTTTGGTGTTGACAGTTAAACCTAGCGACGCTAAAACAAATTTGTCCGCTAAGAAAAATTGAACCAAATTGGTTAATCTCAACATAATTGCAGCCGAACAACAGAATTTACTTTGTTGCTCGGCTGTTAAAGTTTTAACATCAAATTTTACGGAACTTTTATATTTTCTTGGCGTGAGTATTGTGTTAGTCAAATTTAAAGTTGAAAAGCAATATTAAGCAGTTATCATCGCGCCGAAAGTTTCATTTCCAGCTGATTTTACATCGAGGTTTTTAGGGGATATTTTAAGGGCGGCGTGGCGAATGGAAAGTGCGGCTTCAACCGGTGAACTAAAAACAGAAGCGGTCAAAGCGCGCTCTGAAAATCCGTCGAACAAAATTGCCGATAAAATCTCAGATCATGCATTGATCGCAGCGACATGCGCAGGTGACGAAGCCGCTTTTGAAGAAATTGTCAATCGCTATCGTAATCAAATCACAAATTTTATTTTTCGGATGCTTAATGACTATGAAGAAGCCGTGGATTTGGCGCAGGAAACTTTTGTTCGCGTGTTTCAAGCTCGCGACCGTTATACCGATGATTATGCTTTTTCGACTTATATTTACCGGATCGCGACAAATTTGGCGATTTCAGAACTTCGCAAGCGTAAACGCCGCCGATTGATTTCTTTGAACGGTTTTTTTCAAATTGATGACGGAAGCCAAACTGAATTTCAGCCGCCCGACAAAAAGCCTTTGCAGGACGCTATTTTAGCGGACGCTCAAATTCAAGCGGTAGTTTCAAAAGCGATTGCGACTTTGCCGGAAAAATATCGCGCACCGCTTATTCTCCGCGATGTTGAGGGCAAAACCTATGACGAAATCTCAAATATTTTGGCGACGAACGAAGGCACCATCAAATCACGTATCTCGCGCGGCAGAAATTTGCTCCGCGAAAAATTGAGAAACTATTTTTAACAATGAATTGCAAAAATTACCAAGCCGAACTCGATGAAATAATTGGCGAAAAGATGCTGCCGACAGCGATATTAAATCATCTGAGCAATTGCCCTACTTGCCAAACTTTCAAAGTCGAACGCGAGAAGCTGACGCTAATGCTCCAGGATTTGCAGGCAGTCAACTCGCCCGCCGATTTTAATTTTCGGGTTAAAGCTCGAATCAGGCAACAAGAAACAAATGTGACTATTAAAACGTGGCGAAAGTTTGCGCTTCTTGTGCCGACCGCGCTCGCCGTTTTGATAATCGGGTTCGTTTTAGTTAAAACTTTTGTGTTACAGCCGCCCGCGCCGCAAAACGCTGGCGTCGTTTTTCCCTCGCAGATAGAAACATCTCAGGCGGCCACGCAATCCCCCACACCTGAGAATCCGGCGTTAATCGAAAATACATCGCCAGGCCAGAGCAATGAGTTTGCAGAAAAGCCGCTGAAGGAGCGCGAAATTGCTTTTAAACCGTCACCCAAGCCGCGTTTTGCACGCGCCGCGTCGCGCCGCGTCTTAGCTACCACGTCTTCCAGTTTGAAAGATGAACCAAAGGAAATACATTCGCGCGACACCACTGGCGGTGGCGCACCGCCATCAGTCTATCCGGCGGGAATTCAAAATCCGCTCGACCCCAATCGTAAACAAAATGGAAAAGATTTGCTGCAGACGTTGGGGGTTGAAATAGCTGTTGAAGGCGAGGCGTTGCGGGTTGTTTCAGTTAAAGAAAATAGCCAGGGAGCAAAAGCAGGGTTAGAAGCCGGCGATGTAGTTGAAAAAATAAATGGTGAAAATCCTCAAGAGGTCTCCGGCAGCAAATTTACTGAATTAAATTTGACTGCCCGCCGCAAAGACCAGAAGCAGGAAATTAAAATTATTATTGCTAAGCCATAATCAGTTTATTCAAGCCGATAGTTTGGAGCTTCTTTGGTAATGATAACGTCGTGAACGTGCGATTCGCGCAAACCAGCTGAGGTAATTCGGACAAAACGGGCGTTTTCCTGTAATTCTTTGACATTTTTACAACCCGTGTAGCCCATTCCGGCGCGCAATCCTCCGACTAACTGCGTGACCATATCGGCGAGCGTTCCTTTATACGGAACGCGCCCTTCGATACCTTCCGGCACTAGTTTTTGCTCGGAAATTGTTCCTTCTTGGGCGTATCGGTCTTTCGACCCCTTGCGCATCGCCCCGATTGAACCCATCCCTCGATACGATTTAAAAGTTCGTCCTTGAAACAAAATCGTTTCGCCCGGTGATTCCTCGACGCCGGCGAACAAAGAACCAATCATCACCGTATCCGCTCCGGTCGCCACTGCTTTGACAAAATCGCCGGAAAACTTAATTCCGCCGTCGGCGATAATTGGAACGCCTGTGCCTTTGGCAGCTTGAACGCAGGCATCAATTGCCGAAATTTGCGGAACTCCTGAACCAGTGACGACGCGCGTGGTGCATATCGAACCCGGACCAATTCCGGTCTTAACTGCGTCAACTCCAGCTTCAATCAACGCTTTTGTTCCCT
>JBDTZD010000049.1:0-4419 GCA_040005335.1 Pyrinomonadaceae bacterium
GTGGCAAGAACTTTAACCAAGCCGCCAAGCTGCGTTTCGAGAGCGTTTTGCAAATCCGTCATTGGAGCGCAGCTTCCCGAAAAAGAAAGGTGCACAATTTCAACGTCCTGTAAAACTTCTTCGAGCGAATCAACATGGCGAATTGCTTCGCCGGCATCGTTGCCGTGCAGACGGCTCGACCAGGCAATGTATTTTTGCAAAGGAATATTATCCGGGCTGACGTTATCGTAGAGCATTAACCCCGCGCCGTGCGGGTCGCAGGAAAGCATTGCATCCGAACAAAAGTCGCGTCCGACGCGCAAAACCTCACGCGCTTCACTTTCCTTCAGCAAAGCAACATTGACGGTTTCGAGAGTTTCCGCAAATTTTGTCAATGCGCCGTTGTGCGTAATTAGCGGTGCGTTCAAACCGGCTTTGATTCCAACGGGTCGCGCGTCTCTAAATCTTCGCCCAGTGGCAATGGTGACGAGAACGCCGCGCTCTTCTGCCGCGCGAATAGCCGCTAAGTTTTGCTTGGTAATCTCGCCGCGTGAGTTTAAAAGAGTTCCGTCGAGGTCTAAAGCGATGAGTTTAATCTGGCTCATGTAAAAATTTGTATAAATCACAAATTAGCATGATTGATTTGCAAAGAACAATTGCAGTCAAGGTTTGTATAAAATTCGTTTAAGTTGTATAAAACCCATGAAAATTTTATAAAGGAGACGTTGATGCAACGATTAATAAGCTCTCAAGCAAACATTCTTTGCGCCTCTATTTTCGCACTGGCTCTTGGGTTGACCGGTTGCCAACCGCCGCAAAATACAGCGCAATCAAATCAACCAGTAAATAACGCTGCGGCAAACACTACCAACACTCAGTGGGATGGTTATGTTAATCAATTTTTGAACGATTATTTTGCGGCGCACCCTGACACTGCCGTTTACGCCGGGAAACACGAGTTTGACGGTAAGCTGCCGGATTGGAGCGAAGACGGTTTGAAGAAGGAAATCGCACGACTTCATGCCGAACGTGACAAAGCGATTGCTTTTAAAGCGGAGACGCTTGACGAGCGGCAAAAATTAGAGCGCGATTATCTTGTCGCTCAGATTGATAAAGATTTATTCTGGCGTGAAATCGCCGATCAGCCGCACATTAATCCATATTTTTACGCAGATTCAATTGACCCTGACGTTTACGTTTCGCGCGAATATGCACCGCTTGAAACCCGTATCAAATCTTATACAGCTTACGCTCGAAATGTTCCTGCCGCGCTGCAGCAAATCAAAGCTAATTTGAAACCGCCGATGGCGAAAACGTTGATTAAAATCGGCAGAACAACTATCGGCGGCTTATCCGATTTTTACGCTAAAGACGTTCCCGGAGTTTTTGCTTCAGTCAAAGATGAAGGATTGCAAAAGGATTTCAAAGAAGCCAATGACGGCGCGATCAAAGCCGTTAAAGATTTCGACGCATATTTGAGCGAACAGGAGAAAACGGCAAACGACAATTTTGCGCTTGGCGCGGACAAATTCAAGCGGATGCTTAAAGACACCGAAGGCGTTGATATTGACCTTGCCAAACTAGAAGAAACAGGCAAGCAGGATTTGCAGCGAAACACCGATGCGCTCAAACAGGAGTGCGACAAATTCGCCGCCGGAAAAACTTTGCAGGAATGCATGGCAAAGGCTTCGGCAAACAAAGCGGAAGGCGCAAATGTAGTTGACGCAGCGACAAAACAGCTCGGCGATTTGCGAAAATTTATTCAGGAAAAAGACATCCTGACGATTCCCGGAACGGAACAAGCAAAGGTTGCGCAGGCTCCGCCCTACAAAGCCTGGAATTTTGCCTACATCAATATTCCGGGAGCCTTTGAAACCGGTCTGCCTTCGACGTATTACGTTTCACCGCCGAATCCAAGCTGGTCAAAAGAAAAACAAGATGCCTACGTTCCGGGCAAAGGCAGCCTTTTGTTCACTTCGGTTCACGAAGTTTATCCAGGTCATTTCGTCCAGTTTTTGCACGCCAATCGCTCAAAATCAAAGTTCGGACAAGTCTTTGTCGGCTACGCTTTTGCCGAAGGCTGGGCGCATTACACCGAAGAGATGATGTATGACTCGGGACTTGGTGCAAATGATCCGGAGATGCACATCGGGCAATTGCAGGAAGCACTTTTGAGAAACGTTAGATTCCTCTCAGCTATCGGAATGCACACCAAGGGAATGACAATCGAAGAATCAAGAAAAATGTTTCTCGAACAAGGCTTTCAGGACGAAGGCAGCGCCGAACAACAAGCCGAACGCGGCACGTTTGACCCAGCTTATTTGAACTACACGATGGGCAAACTGATGATTCGCAAACTGCGCGACGATTGGACAGCTTCACGCGGCGGACGCGCTGGCTGGAAACAATTTCACGATGCGTTTCTGCAATACGGCGGACCGCCAATTCCGCTCGTGCGCCGCGCGATGATGGGCGCAGGCGATAACGGCTCGCTCTTTTAGTAATTATTTCAACAATCAAAAGGCAGTGCAAACGCACTGCCTTTTTCTTTGGTGATATTTAAATTGTAATTTGCTTTCTCTTTCAAACTGTTTCGAGTAAAATCGCGGTAGCCTTTTGCCCACCCTGAGGAAAATAAAATGAAATCAATTAGTATTTTGCATGTTTTTGTCTGTCTGTTAATTTCAACTGCTGCTTTCGGACAAACTGCTGAGACATCCCCTGCAACAATAGATGCGGAAAAGGCGCAGCAGGAAATTGAGAAAAAAGCGCTGCTCTTGCTTGACGAAACAATTAGCGATGCCGAATCTCTCAAGCTTCCTGAGAATCGCATTTATGTTTTTTACTCGGCAGCTGTTTTGCTCTGGCCTCGCGATGAGAAACGTGCCCGTCAGCTTTTTCGGCGCGCGGCAAATGAACTGACTGCAGTTAACATTCAATCCGAAGAAAGTGAAGATGAATTGCCGGAAGGTTTTTTGACGCTGAAAGTCATTCGCAATCAGTTTCTAATGTGGGTGGGAAACCACGACACGGAACTTGCGATTGAGTTTGTTCGTCAAACGCGTCCTTCGCTTCTCAACCAAATGATGAATTTGCCTGCCGCGAATACTCCGCTTTACCGTAATCTCTATCCGCAAATACAAACTGAAATCGCTCTGGAGAAGCAGTTTGCAGTTCTCATGATTAGGCAAAATCCGCGACGGGCGTTGGAAATTGCTCGCGCAAACTTAAGTAAGGGTGCGTCCAGCACCGATTTAAATTTAATCAACCAATTAAAAACTACGGATGTTGAAGCCGCCTCGCAATTTGCCAACGAAGTTTTACAAAAAATTGTGTCAAGCGATTTTTCTGGTGACGATAATTACAATATCCGTAACTTAGCAGAGTCTTTTCTTGCCGAGTTTTCTCCATCAAATTCAGTAACAACAGATTCTTCCGGCAAACCGAAACAACTGCCAATTAACCAAGTCGCTTTGCGCCGACTGGCCGAAAAATACGCTGATTATCTTTCCAGCAATGCTTTCCAATCAGATTATTACGACGAACTTCAAAAAGCTTTGCCACTGTTCGAGAAAATTTTGCCTGAACGAGTCGCCGGACTCCGCCAGCAGTACGAAAAGCTTCATCCGATGAGAGAAAAGTTGAATCAATTAGCCAGCAACGCGACGCCGGAGACAATGGTTGCTGAAGCCCAGAACTTTCCGGTTCAAATGCGTCCGCAGATTTATAATTCGGCTGCTAGCAAAGCGGCGCAGTCGCAAAGTTACGACGAGGCGCGCCGGTTGCTGAGCGCCCTTCCGGACAAACAAAATCGCCAACGCGCCTTGCTTGAACTGGATCAAAAAACTTTTAAAAACTATCTCGGTCAGGCAAAATATGCGGAAGCTGAACAAATCATCGAGCAACAAACCGATAAGAGCCAGAAAATTATATTTCTGGTTCAAATAGGGCGTCATTTTTATGACAAAAAACAAACGGAGAAAGCACTCCAGTATGTTTCCCAAGCATATTCGATGATTAATTCCAACCCGGCAAATTATCTCGAGCTATCGGATGTCATTGAGGTTTTAAGCATTAGTGCCGAAGTCTCGCCGGAAAAAACTTTTGGACTTGTCGAATCCTTCATGCCAAAGTTTAACGAAATGCTCGCCGCCAACGCGCTCCCAAGCAAAAATCAGGAATGCGCTTGCACTTTTTTTCGCGATGGCGAATTTGTTTTTTCACCTCTTACCCACGGCTTTTACGTCGGCGGAGAAGGAACCGAAGAAGTTCTTGTTGGTTTGGATTCGCTGCGTTTCAGATCTTTAGCACGGGTGAATTTAGAACGCACAATTGGCTTGGCAGACAAATTAGAACGACGCGACGCGCGGTTAGCGGCTCGATTAATGATTTTGCACATCATTTTATTTAGCGTCAAAAGAGCCGTTCAGCAAAGTTAAG
>JBDTZD010000100.1:0-4406 GCA_040005335.1 Pyrinomonadaceae bacterium
GTTAGGACACAAGGTTCTCAACCTTGTAACAGGGGTTCAATTCCCCTATGCGCTATTCTAATTTATTTACTCTAATATTTAATTTGCGGCATTTTCTTGCCTCAAAACCAATCTGCTTGACCAGTAATTTATCAGCAATACAAATTAAGTGCTGCTAATTTCCATTCTCGTTTGGCGATTGCCGTGATTTAGTGTAAAACGAAAAGCGTCATGGGTAAAATCAGAGTTTTATCAGATAATCTGGCAAATCAGATCGCGGCTGGCGAAGTTGTGGAACGTCCAGCGTCGGTAGCGAAAGAATTATTGGAAAATTCGCTGGACGCGGGCGCGACCAGAATTCTTATTGAAATCGAAGCGGGCGGACGCAGACTCCTCAAAATCACAGATGACGGCGAAGGTATGACGCGTGATGATGCGGTGTTGGCGTTTGAGCGACACGCCACTTCCAAACTTCGCACGCTTGAAGATTTAAACTCAATCGCTACTCTGGGTTTCAGCGGCGAAGCTCTGGCTTCAATTGCATCTGTTGCCCGCGTTGAACTCACAACTAAGACCAAAAGCGAATCGGCGACCCGCGTCGTTATCGAAGGCGGGCGTTTAATAGATGTCAAAGACGCGGCTCATCCTGTGGGCACGACAGTAATTGTCCGCGATTTGTTTTTTAACACTCCGGCACGGCGAAAATTTTTGCGATCCGAAGCGACCGAAAATTTCCATCTGATCAATCTCGTCACGCATTACGCTCTGGCGCATCCTGACAAGGCTTTTACTCTCAACAATAACGGGCGCGAAGCAATGCGAGTCACCCCGGCGCGCACTTTGCGTGAACGCGCTTTTCAGATTTTTGGCGGCGACTTAATTGAAAGTTTGCTGGCTGTCGGCGGCGGGCGCGAATTTATCGCCAAAGTTTCCGGTTTTATCTCGGCTCCGAGAGAGCGCCGGACAACGCGCGATGCGCAATATTTCTTTATTAACGGGCGTTTTGTGCGGGACAAGATTTTAGGGCGAGCAGTGACCGAAGGTTACCGCTCTGTTTTGCCTCACGGCGTTTATCCGGTCGCGCTCCTGTTTGTCGAAATCCCAACTGAAGAAGTTGACGTCAACGTTCATCCGGCAAAAACCGAAGTCAGGTTTCGACGTCCCGAAGCCGTCCGCGAAAGCGTCACCGAAGCCATCCGCGCGGCTCTCATGAGCTCCGGCATTATTCCTGACTCTAAAGGCGAAGATGAAAATCCGCAAGCTGGTGCGACAGAATTTTCGATGCCGAACATCGAACTGCCGGATCAGAATGCGGCAGGCTCGCCAAAAGATTTTATGCCGAAGACGGCGCAGGAAATGTTTGACGCGCTCGCATCCGCTCCGCCGGAATCAGTGGAAAATCAAAAAGCCGATGATAACCTTCAATTACACAAACAATCCGAGGCAGAATTTTCAGTGCCCATTGTTGACGAAAACGCTCCGTCATTTGAGACTTTGGCAAATGAACAGCGGTCAAATTCAGAAGAAATGCAGCCAACACCTCCAGCTCATCCGATTGTTCGTAAATTTGAAACAGAAGTGAGCACGATTGACCACTGGGCGCAGTCAAACACCAGCGAAAGCGTTATGCCGCCGCTCGATTCAGCTGCCAAGCTACCGAAATCGGTTGGAGTTGACAGTTTGCCGTCGTCGGGCATTCGCCCGATTGGACAGCTTCACCAAAGCTACATTATTGCTACCGACGCGCAGGGTTTACTCCTTGTTGATCAGCACGTCGCGCACGAACGGATTTTGTTTGATAAATTTCGCAGGTATTTGAGTGAACGCAAAGCCGAATCGCAAAATCTGCTGCTTCCCGAAACACTTGATTTAAGTCCGGCGCAAGCCGCCGCGTTTAATCTAGTCCAAAACGATCTCGAAGATTGCGGTTTCGGTTTGATGAGATTATCCGGGCGGACGGTCGCTATTAAAGCCGTTCCCGCTGATTTGCCGGCCGGAGAAGCGCGAAATTTACTGCGCGAAATTTTAGAAACGATTGACGCCGAAAAACGCGGCACGGCGCGTGATACTCTGCGCGATGACATTGCCGCCTCGCTCGCCTGCAAAGCCGCCGTTAAGGTCAATATGTCGCTGACGATGGAAAAGATGCAGTGGCTTTGCGACAAACTTTTAACGACTTCTTCGCCGACGACCTGCCCGCATGGACGCCCCGTTATTCTGCGCCTGACCATGAAAGATATTGAACGCGGTTTTCACCGGACTTAACGAAAACTTTTAACGACCGAACACGTCAAGGCATTTGTTATTTTGAAAAACAATTTTTAATCTTCACGCTCATTGGCCGAAGAAATTGCCAGACTCATTCGCCGGCAATCGTCCCGGCAAGTTACGCCGCGAGAAATAGAATTTGTCGAAATGTTGCCTAAAACCAGTTCCGGCAAAATTCAGCGCGACCAGTTGCGAAAAAAGCATGTGTTAAATGTTGAAAATGTTTTTATAATTGAATGAATTGGGATAAGAATCATGGCTGAAAATCAAATTGCAATCGAATCTACCTTAAACGAAAATCGCGTCTTTGAGCCTTCGGCGGAATTTACCCAGCAGGCTCACGTCAAAGGTTTTGCTGAGTATGAGCGAATTTACAATGAGGCTGCCGCTGATCCTGAAAGTTTTTGGGCCGCGCAAGCCGAGAATCTTGACTGGTTTAAGAAATGGGACACGGTTTTAGAATGGAACGAGCCGCACGCTCGATGGTTTGTCGGGGGTAAAATTAATGCTTCATACAACTGCCTTGACCGCCATTTGCTAACCGCGCGAAAAAACAAAGCCGCGATTATTTGGGAAGGCGAGCCGGGTGAAGTCCGTACTTTGACGTATCAACAGCTTCACACCGAAGTCTCAAAATTCGCCAACGTCCTCAAAAAACTCGGTGTAAAAACGGGCGACCGCGTAGCGATTTACATGCCGCTCGTTCCCGAACTTGCTGTTGCAATGCTTGCTTGCGCCAGAATTGGCGCTCCGCATACCGTGATTTTCGGCGGATTTTCAGCCGATGCCGTCCGCGACCGGATTAATGATTGCGGCTGTAAAGTCGTTATCACGGCGGATGGCGGCTTCCGGCGCGGTTCAGAAGTCATCCTAAAAACTGCGGTTGACAAAGCTGTCGTCGAATGTCCAACGGTTGAAAACGTTATTGTTTACCAGCGCACAAAATCAGAAGTTAACATGCAAATCGGGCGCGATCATTGGTGGCACGAACTGATGACGATTGTTGATGCCAATTGTCCGGCGGAACAATTAGATTCGGAGCACCCGCTCTATATTCTTTACACTTCGGGGACAACCGGCAAACCAAAAGGAATTCTGCATACGACGGGCGGCTATTTGACCGGAACCTTTATCACGACCAAATGGATTTTTGACATTAAAGACACCGACACTTACTGGTGCACTGCCGACATTGGCTGGGTGACGGGGCATTCTTATGTTGTTTACGGACCGCTTGCCAACGGTGCGACCGTGTTGATGTACGAAGGCGCGCCGAATTTCCCAGCGCCCGACCGTTTCTGGGACATTATCGAACGTCATCGCGTCAATATTTTGTACACTGCTCCGACCGCAATCCGCGCTTTTATCAAATGGGGCGAACAATGGGCTTTAAAGCATGATTTATCTTCGCTCAGACTGCTCGGCAGCGTCGGCGAGCCAATTAATCCGAAAGCGTGGATGTGGTATTACAAAATTATCGGCAAAGAGCGATGCCCGATTGTTGATACCTGGTGGCAGACTGAGACTGGCGCGATTATGATTTCGCCGTTTCCCGGCGCAACTCCTACGGTTCCAGGCACAGCTACTCGCCCGTTTCCCGGCATTTCAATTGATGTCATGACCAAAGAAGGAAAATCAGTCGGCACAAATGAAGGCGGATATCTAGTCGTCAAAAAGCCGTTTCCTTCGATGCTCAGAACAATTTGGGGCGACGACGAGCGTTTTAAGAAAACGTATTGGTCGGAAATTCCCGGCGTATATTTTGCAGGCGACGGCGTTAGGCGCGATGAGCGCGGTTATTTCTGGATTATGGGACGCGTGGACGATGTAATTAACGTTTCCGGTCATCGCCTTGGAACTGCTGAAGTTGAGTCCGCGCTCGTCTCACACGAAGCGGTTGCCGAAGCCGCCGTTGTTGGGAAACCCGATGATTTAAAAGGTCAGGCAATCGCGGCTTTTGTCACGCTCGAAGGCGGCAGAACTGGAAACGATGCGCTTAAGGAAGAACTTAGAAGACACGTCGCCAAAGAAATCGGGGCGCTCGCCAAACCCGATGATATTCGTTTTACCGATGCTCTGCCAAAAACCCGTTCGGGCAAAATCATGCGACGACTTCTCAGGGAAATTGCTGCCGGAAACAAAATTGCGGGAGATACGAC
>JBDTZD010000284.1:0-4406 GCA_040005335.1 Pyrinomonadaceae bacterium
CGAATGGGGAATGACCTATTTCGGCATTTTAAAAACAGGTGCGACCGCGATTCCGGTTGACCCAAACAGCACTGTCGCCGAAATTGTCAATATCGCCAAAACCGGCGAAGCGTCAGCAATTGTCATCAGCCAAAAATTAAATGAGGAAAACCCCGAGCTTGCCAGTGAACTAAAGAAAGCGAAATTAGTGGTTAAAATCTGGACATTTGATGATGTTTTTGAACTTGTCTCAGAAACCGCAGAAGCGCAGCGAATGGCACTCCTGCCGCCGAAAGTTTTGGCAAATGCCGTCGCTTCGTTAATATTTACTTCCGGCACGACCGGAACGCCCAAAGGCGTAATGTTGACACACAAAAATTTTGTCAACATGGTTTCGATGCTGGGTTCGATTCTCGAAATGGACACTGGGGACGGCGTTTTATCCGTTTTACCGCTGCATCACACTTTTGAATTTTCGACTGGCTTTTTAACGCCCTTTTCAAACGGCACTCAAATCACATATTTGGACGAATTGAGTGGCGAAGAGCTGGCGCGCGCCATTCAAAATGGTCATGTGACCGGCTTAGTCGGCGTCCCCGCGCTCTGGGAAATGCTGCATCGCCGTATCAAAACTCGTTTTCGTGAACAGGGCGACTGGTTTGCGGATTTAGCTGACAATATCATCGAATTTAATGCCTGGCTGCGCGACAAAACTCCCTTCAATCTCGGCCCCGTAGTGTTTTTCCCGATTCATCAGGGAATGGGCGGCAGAATCAGGTATTTAATTTCCGGGGGTTCCGCGCTTTCAGAAAAGGTGCAGCGCGATTTGCACGGGTTAGGATTTACAATTTTAGAAGGCTATGGTTTGACCGAAGCAGCGCCGGTTTTAACCGTCGCGCGTCCCCAAAACCGTTTGCAAAAGGGGAGCGTCGGCAAAGCGATTCCGGGGGTAGAAATTCAAATTCACGAAGCGGACGAAGCGGGCGTCGGGGAAGTTTGGGCGCGCGGGCAAAATGTGATGCTCGGTTATTTCAACAATGAAGAAGCGACACAGGATGTTTTGCAAGACCGCTGGCTCAAAACCGGGGATTTGGGCAAATTGGACGAAGACGGAAACCTCTATATTGTCGGACGCTCAAAAGATGTCATTATTGACAGCAACGGCAAAAATATTTATCCGGACGAGATCGAAGAAACTTACGGCAAAACGTCGTTTATCAAAGAATTAAGCGTCGTCGGACTGCCTGAAGCCGAGGGCGGCGAGAAAATTGCCTGCCTTGTTCGCGCCGATTACGAACACGATATCGCCCTTGTGCGCGCCGAAGTTAATCAACGCATTGAAGAACATTTCCGCCAGGTTTCCGCTGGGTTGCCCTTTTATAAGCGCGTCAAGGTGCTGCATTTTACTAACTTTGAATTGCCGCGAACGGCGACGCGAAAAGTCAAACGTCCCGAAATAGTCGAAATGCTGCAAAAGCTTGAATCAACCGCGCGCCCCGGAATTGTGATTGAAAGCAATGGCAAGAATAACGGCAGTGCGGCTTGGATTCGACAAATTGTGGCAAATGTTTCGAACCGCACGAGCGGCGAAATCGCTTTGGAAACTAAATTGGCTGACTTGGGCTTTGACAGTCTGATGTTTGTCGAACTGGCGGCGGCAATCGAAGACGGCGGCGGCAAAGTTTTGTCAGCAGATACCTTAAACGAAGTGCAAACAGTCCGTGAATTGTTAGGTGCGGTCGAACGAACCGATACATCAAAGAAAATTATTGACGAACCGGCGCAAACGCAAAAGAAACAACCGGATGAAGACGAGCTTTTTGTGCCTTCGGTGGTGCGAACGGTTGGTAATAAATTGGTTGGCTTCGCTCAAAAAACGCTTTACGGCGGAGTGCTCAACACAAACATCGAAGGCTCCGAACGCGTTCCGGTTCACACCAATTTTATTGTTTCCTCAAACCACACTTCGCACCTCGATATGGGTTTAGTTAAATACGCGCTTGGCGCAGAGGCGGCAAAAAATACGGTTGCCGTCGCCGCTGCCGATTACTGGTTTGACACCAAATATAAACGTGCGTACATGAATAATTTCACCACTCTTGTTCCGATTGAACGCTCCGGCAGCCTGCGCCAAAGTTTGCGAAACGTCACCTCAATTTTAAACGAAGGCTACAACGTGCTGATTTTTCCCGAAGGCGGGCGTCAGGTTTCGGGCGAAATCGCTGAATTTAAACCGGTCATCGGCTATCTCGCGCTCAACAACAAAATTGGAATTCTCCCCGTGTATCTGTGGGGAACCTATGAGACTTTTCCCAAAGGAATGACAATTCCAAAAGCCGATAGCATCGGCGCAAAGATAGGCGCCAAAGTTGGAAAATTCATTGAATACGGCGATCTAGCTGAAATGACCAAAGGCATTTCGCGCAACGAAGCTTACCGTTTAATCGCCGCCCGCGTAGAGCACGAAGTCAAAAACCTGCGTGACAGCACGCGTGAACTGTTCGACGCTGACGCGCTCCGCAAACAATGGCGCGCCGAGCGCCGTAAGGCACGGAAAGCTGCGAGCGCCGCCGGCGCAGATTAGATGCTATTGACTTAAATTTTAAGCAACGTTTGAGCAAAGCCGTATTGTTAGAGCGCAAACTTTAGTTTGTTACCACGTATTAAGCAAATTAAAGCCTACGCCCTAAAAGATTAAGATTTGTCTTAAGACTTCATTTCAAAATCGCGCAACAGTTTGTCGCTTTTAGCTTCGCGGACTTGGTTGATAAACTGCTCGGATTCGTGTTCATCGCGAACTGTTTTAGCCAGCGTAAAAGAAGAAACGACTAGATACAACGCTCCCATCGCCATATAACCGCGCGTCCATAAATCAACCGGCAAAAAATAAATGCCGAGCGCGACCGCGATCATCGCCAATGCAAAAGATGTTCGCACAAAAAAACGCCAGCCGGCCGAATCCGCCTCAACTCTAATTCCTTTATCCATAATTGTTCCTTTTCAATATTTTGTAGATTTTTTTTAGATTATTGCTTTGCGCAAGCGGATTCCGCCGAGAAAAAATTCGGCGACCTGTTTTGCGCGCACATTTGAGAGAAAATCAATTTCGTGTCCCATCTTTAGAAACGACATGATGTTGATTGCAATTGTTCCTTGCAGCGCCAGCGCCGCCGTCACTGAGTCAACTTTTTGATTAATCTCCGCGCGTGTTTGACCGCGCTCGATTATTTGTTTGAAAAATTCGTAATCGCGCAGATGAATCGGTTGCAAATCAATTGTTTGCTCATCGGGCAGCGGAAACGTTAAAGACAAAACGAAATGCACTAATGCCGGTTCTGCCAGACAAAACGCAAAATCGGCGGCAACCACCTGATAAATCTGCTCGGTAATCGGGGCATCTTCATCAACATGTTCGCGCCGATGCTCAAAACAATCGTCGTAGGCTTCTTTAACCAGCGCTGCAAACAATCCTTCTTTGTTTTTAAAATGATAATAAACAGTTGGTTTAGTGATGTTTGCCGCATCCACAACGGCATTAATTGAAGTTGCCGCAAAACCCTTTTTAAAAAACTCTTGCCGCGCTACTTCAAGAATGTGCTTTTTTGTTTGTTCAATAGATTCCATATTTCCATTATTACCTACCAGTAAGTATATAAGCAATCAAATTACTATTCCAGTTTTTTGAAATAAAATTTATGTGTTTAAAACAACCAGAGATTGAACGCAAACCGTAAATAAAAGTTGATTTGCTTAAAAAACGGTTGATGCTAAAATTCGTTTATGCTGGAAACTTATAAAGCGATGCTAAAAGGTAATCAGTTGGAATGGAGCGGGGAAATCCCCGAGGCGGCACAAAGCAAAAAAATGTCAGCGTTTTTATCACGATTCTTGAAACCGAAGAGAATGCTGAACAAAATTTGCGTCCGTTAGGTTTGGCGGTGAGGGAATTTGTCGTGCCGGAGGATTTGAACAACCATTACCAGAGGAAATTTTAGCCACGTTTGAAAGTGAGTGAAAACGCAAGTGTGACGATTTATAAACCGCTTTGTTATAATCGCGGTCGAGGTAAACAGTTATGCAAACGGTTCAAGAGATTTATCAAAACGTGATTTTGCCGCTGCCCGAAAATGAACAGCTAAAACTGGCTTCTTTGATTCTCGAAAAAGTAACGGTCAAAAACGACGCTCTGAAAGCGAACCGCACGGGCGGCGATATTACTAACTCACCTTACGCAGCAGCAAAAAAGCGACAAAATATGGTGTTTTCAATCAAACAAAAGCAGTCAAACAAAAAAATGTCATTTGCAAGCTACTATATTTTGGGTCTGACAAAAACGCGACTACAAATCAAAAAGCAAACTGCGTAAGGTGAGTTAGTAAATAAAAGTTCCCCCGCATTCGGTTTTCTATTTTCAGTTTTCCGTTATT
>JBDTZD010000369.1:0-4392 GCA_040005335.1 Pyrinomonadaceae bacterium
AGCATTTAACCGAAGCCGATCTGCCCGTCATCGAAAAGCGAATGCGCCAAATCGCGGGAAAAAATCTGGCTTATCGCCGAGAAATAATTGAAAAAGATGAGATTCTAGGTATTTTTACCGAGCGCGACGAGCCTCTTAAATGCGAGCTGATTTCGGAGAAAGTTGCTGCCGGTGAGAAAGCCAGTATTTATTACATTGACGGTTCGCCGTTTATTGATTTTTGTCTGGGTCCACACGTTCCGAATACCAATAAATTAAAGGCTTTCAAATTGCTCGCGCTCTCCGGCGCGTACTGGAAGGGCGATGCCGCCAACCAGCAGATGCAGCGCATTTACGGAACTGCTTTTGCGACGCAGGAAGAATTAGACGCTTGGCTCAAACAGCGCGAAGAAGCCGAAAAACGCGACCATCGCCGACTTGGAAAAGAGCTTGATTTATTTTCGATTCAAGACGAATACGGTCAGGGCTTGATTTTATGGCATCCGAAAGGCGGAATTATTCGGCAGGAGATGGAAAATTTTCTGCGCGAGCAGTTGACGAAACACAATTACAGTTTTGTTTACACGCCGCACATCGCCAAACGCGAACTTTGGAAAATTTCGGGGCATGAAGAAAATTACGCCGATTCGATGTTTGCGCCGACTCACATCGAAGGCGACGAAGGCGAGTTTCGTCTGAAGCCGATGAATTGCCCGTTTCACATCGGGATTTATAAGGCTTCGCCAAAATCTTACCGCGATTTGCCGCAGCGTTATTCAGAAATGGGAACGGTTTATCGCGCTGAATTGTCGGGAACTTTGCACGGCTTGATGCGTGTGCGCGGATTTACGGTTGACGACGCGCATTTGTTCGTGCGTCCCGACCAGGTGCAAGCCGAAATTAGTGATTGCCTCGATTTTGCGATTCACGTTTTTAAGACCTATGGTTTTGACAATGTAAAGTTTGAGCTTTCCGTGCGCGGCGAAGCCGAAAATAAAGGCTATCTCGGCGCAGACGAAGATTGGGCGAACGCCGAAAACTCTCTGGCAAACGCTTTAAAAGAGCGCGGTATTTCTTACGAGAGAATCGAAGGCGAAGCCGCGTTTTATGGTCCTAAAATTGACATTAAAATCACCGACGCAATCGGTCGCGTCTGGCAGTTGGGAACAGTCCAGCTTGACTTTAACTTACCTGAACGATTCGATTTAGAATACTTTGGTGAAGACAGTAAACCGCATCGCCCGTTTATGATTCACCGCGCCCTTTTCGGCTCGGTTGAGCGATTTTTCGGTATTTTGGTTGAACAGTTCGCCGGAGCTTTTCCGTTCTGGCTTTCACCAGTGCAAATCGCTGTTTTGCCGATTACCGACCGTATTAACGATTATGCGGTTGAAATTGCTAACGAATTGCGTGAAAATGGTTTCCGCGTCGAAGTTAATAATAAATCGGAAAAAATCGGGGCGAAGATTCGTGACGCGCAATTAAACAAAGTTCCTTTTATGCTCGTTTTGGGCGACAAGGAATTAGAAGAGGGCAACGTCGCCGTCCGTGAACGCAAAGCGGGCGACATCGGCGCAATGAGTTTGGAAGAATTCAGGCAAATGGCGCAACGTTTGAAAGAAACACGCGCAATCAACAACAGTAATTAAAAATTAAAAATGAAGAATTTAAAATTCCAAAGTAATTTTGCATTTTTAATTTTGCATTTTTAATTTTTTGAAAAAGGAGAAAACCTATCGCTAACGGTTACAGAGGACGTAACAATCGCAATTTTCAGAGGAAAGAGCCGCCGCAGCGCGTCAATGAACGCATTCGCGTGCCGTCAGTGCGCGTCGTCTCAGAGGACGGAGAACAGCTTGGCGTGATGGATACGCGCGACGCGATACGGCGAGCGCGCGAACTAAGTTTAGATTTGGTTGAAGTGTCGCCGAACGCCAATCCGCCCGTCTGCAAAATTATTGATTACGGAAAGTTTCAGTACGAAGCCAAAAAACGCGCCAACGAGCAAAAGAAAAAGCAAGTTACCGTGACGGTCAAAGAAGTCAAGTTTCGCCCGTCGGTTGACGATCACGATTACAATTATCGGATCAAACACGCCCGCGAATGGCTCGGCGAAGGCGACAAAGTACGGGCAGCGATTGCGTTTCGCGGACGCGAAATGGCTCACCGCGAGCTTGGCGCAAAGATTTTGAAACGCCTGACCGACGAACTGGCAGATATTGCTGATGTCGAGGTTTTCCCGAAAATGGAAGGCTATCAGATGTTTACGATTTTAACGCCGAAAAAGGCGAAAGTCGCTAAAGCAGAGAAACCTAAACCGACAGAAAAACTTATAGAAAAGCAGACAGAGAAACCAGCGGAAAAACCTGTTGAGAGTGCAGCGAAACCGAAATCTGAGAAACTAAAAAAGGATGAACCCGCAACGGAAGCGGTCGAATAATATTGCAAATTTAAGACTGAGTTTAACTAAGGAGCAATTATGCCAAAATTAAAAACACATAGAGGCGCGGCAAAACGTTTTCGCCAAACTGCGTCTGGGAAATTCAAACGCGGACATTCACACGCCCGTCATATTTTGACCAAGAAATCAACCAAGAGAAAACGTCATCTTGATATTGATGTCTTAGTATCGGAATCAGATCAAAAACGGGTCGAATCAATGCTGCCCTACGGACGCAGATAATTTATTACTTTATTTATAAGTTGTTTCGGCGATGTTGGTTGTTTGAAACAACAAGGAGAGCAATTATGCCAAGAGCAAAACGTGGAAATAAACGTCTTGAAAAACGCAAGAAAATATTATCATTAGCCAAAGGTTATTACGGCACTAAATCAAAACTTTATCGTTCGGCGAAAGAATCGGTCGAACGCGCGCTTAATTTTGCCTACACGGGGCGAAAACTCAAAAAACGTGATTTCCGCTCGTTGTGGATTGTCCGCATCGGCGCGGCTTGCCGTTTGAACGGAATAAATTATTCGACCTTTATGCACGGTTTGAAAGTCGCGGGAATTGAATTAGACAGAAAAGTTTTAGCGGATTTAGCCGCGAAACAACCCGAAGCCTTTACCGCGCTTGCCGGACAAGTCAAAACTGCTTTGGACAATAAACAGGCAGCCGCTTGACGAAAATAGTTAAGCAAAATGTTTGACTTAATTTTCAGAAAAACAACAGCATTTTTAAGAGCGAGTTTAGCAGTGGTTTTATCCTCTAAACTCGTTCTAGCTTGTACGATTATCAAAGGTTCAACCATTATTGAAGATAACAAATTTGAGGTTCAAAATTATTTTGGTTTATCTTTAGCAATCCTTGCAATTGTTTCAATTTTGTATTTTTTGCGGCAAAAACAAGGTTTGACCGCAGTTATATTTAGTTCTTTAATTGTTTTATTGCAACCGGGATGGCACTACCAAAGCGGAGGTGACTGTGGTACAACTGCAGTCGATTTTGCCAGTTGGTTATTTTTCGGGGCATCAGTCCCTTGTTTAATTTATCAGATAGCATCGTGGATTTTTCAATCGAGGAAATCAAAGTTAAAACTTCTTTAATTATGTCAGAGGAACAAAGACAAGTTGAAGCCGTCCGCGAGGCGTTCGAGCAAGAGTTCGGACGCTTTGCTCATTTACAACGCGGCGAAATAAACGGATTGAATTTGAGCGATGCCGAAAATATGCAGCGTGAGTTAGCTGATTTACGAATCAAGCATACTGGCAAAAAGTCAGAGCTAGCCAATGCGAAAAAATTAATCGGCAGAGTTGCGCCCGAAGAGCGAGGCGCATTCGGGCAATTTGTTCAAACGGTAGAAAAAGAGATTGCAACCGCGCTTGACGAAGCCGAAAATGCGCTCAAAGATTTTATTACTCAGTTAAAAATTGAGCGCGAACGAATTGACGTGACATTGCCGGGAACGCGTCCTGCCGAGGGGCATTTGCATTTGCTCACGCTCCTGCGCCAGCAAATCGAAGACATTTTTGTTTCGCTCGGATACACAATTGAAGACGATCGTGAGATCGAAACGGATTACTACAATTTCGACGCACTCAATATTCCCGAAGGTCATCCGGCGCGTGAATCGCAGGACACTTTTTATACGACCGATGGTTTTGCGCTTCGTTCGCAAACTTCGACCGTGCAAATCAGAGCGATGGAACGACGCGGCGTGCCGATCCGCATTATCGCGCCCGGCAGAGTTTTCCGCCGCGACACGCCAGACATGACACATACTCCGATGTTTCATCAAATCGAAGGCTTGTGCGTTGATAAAGGCATTACAATGGCTCATCTGAAGGGCACTATCGGCGAATGGGTACGCCGAATGTTTGGCAAAGAGACAAGAGTGAGGATGCGTCCCTCTTACTTTCCTTTCACCGAACCGAGCGCCGAGTTTGATTACTCGTGCTTCAAATGCGGCAGCA
>JBDTZD010000093.1:0-4383 GCA_040005335.1 Pyrinomonadaceae bacterium
CGAGTTCATCTAACAACTTAACTTTGTAAATAAACCGCCCGTCTTAAAGAAATTGGTACTTACTAAAACAAAATGGCAGCAGGAACGACAAAAAAAACAAAGGCTTTAACCAAAGTCGAAAAGAAAATTTTAATTACGGGCGGCACCGGATTTTTAGGGACACATATCGTCAAACAATTTCTCGCGGCAGGTGAAAAGAATCTGCGCGTGATGGCTTCGAGCGTGCCCGAATGGATGACGGATGCGGGCATTGAAGCGTCGGAAGGTTCGGTGACCAACTCTCAAGATGTTGCCAAAGCTGTCAAAGACGTTTCGGCAATTCTTCATCTCGCGGGAAAAGTTTCACGCGACAATGAGGCGGCTTTTGAGATGAACAAAATTCACGTCGAAGGCACACGGCTTTTATGCCAAGCTGCCAAAGAAGCGGGCGTTAAAACCTTTATTTTGGCTTCTTCGAGCGGCACAATTGCCGTCTCCGAACGCAGCGAAATTTTTGATGAGACAAATCAGCCGCCGCTTTCGATCATTTCGCGGTGGGCTTATTATGCTTCAAAATTTTATCAGGAACGAACCGCAGTGGATAATTTTGACGGGAAAGGCTTGAAACTTGTCATTCTCAACCCTTCGCTTCTTTTAGGCAGCGGTGATGAGCGTCTGAGTTCGTCAAAAATCGTACTTGACTTTATGGCGAAGAACATTCCAATTACACCCAGCGGCGGTTTAAGTTTTGTTGATGCCTCAGACGCGGCAACAGTATTTATCAATGCTTTGGAGCGAGGCAGACATCAGGAGAAATATCTGCTCGGAGCGGCAAATTGGAGTTTTGCTGATTTCTTCCGCCGACTCGAAAGATTAACCGGCGTTTCCGCACCAATGCTCAAAGTACCGAAAAAAGTCGCCGTGGTCGGCTCACAAGTGGTCAATTCAATTTACAAAAACTGGAATTGGACCGCGCCTTTTGAACCGAAAGAAATTGAAATGGCACAGCATTTTTGGTATTTCGATTCTGCAAAAGCTGAAAGTGAGTTAAACTTTGCGCCTCGTGACCCGGCGGAAACGCTTCAGGAAACAATTTCCTATCTGCGTCAAAATTTTTTGGGCGGCAACGTGTTTAAGTAAAAATTTATTTTAAGATTCTCTCGCCCGCCTCTTTCGGCTCGACTAAAATTGTGCGGAAACTCGCCAGCCGGACAAGCCCAAGCGGGGCGTTTTTTGGTTTCGAAACAAATTTGCGCTGTGCATAATTGACCGCAACCTTTGAATCCGCGCGCGCTTGGGAAAACTTGGCGGCAAGTTGCGCCGCTTCGAGCAAAGTTTTCGGCGGCAATTCCCTCTTTCCAGGGTTGCGAACGATGACGTGCGAACCGCCGTAATCAGCCGCGTGCATCCACCAATCAAGCGATTTAGCAACGCGCATCGTCAGATAATCGTTGTCTTTAGAATTGCGCCCAACCAGAATTTCCAGCCCGTCCGAAGAACGATAACGCCGCACGCCTGAAGTAATTTTCGGTTCGTTTTTGCTGCGCGGCTTAGCGTCAATTTTGGGCTGAGCGGGAAATAAATTATTGTGCTCGACAAAATCTCTGAGTTTTGCTTCGTCGGCAGTCGCAATTATTTTTTCAAGCGTTTCCTGTTGTGTTTTAAGCTGCGGAATTTCAGATTTCAAATTTGCGATCCTATCCGTCAATTCAATCGCAGCATTCCGTGCCTTGGTATAACGCGCAAAAAACTTTTCAGCCGCTTCCGGCAGAGTCAGATTTTCATCTGCCTCAATCGCAATCTCCGGAGCGTTTTCGTCAAAATAATCAATTACGAAAACCCGGTTACCTTCGCGCCGCGCTGTCACAGCATTTGCCAACAGCAAATCTCCCATCTTTTTTAGATGACCAGGCTCGCCGTGTCTGGTCAAATCAAACTCCAGACGCGCCAGCAATTTTTCTTTTTTTACTAACTCTTGGCGAACTTTGCCTCGCGCTAATTTGGCATCAGTCTCAAATTTATGTTCTATCTCTAGCTGCGAGAAATAAGCGTCGAGCTTGTTTGAAAGCGACGAAGTATCATGCGACGCTGGAAACTCTGAAGTCTGAGAAAGGGCGAGTTTCGATAAAAGACTTTTTTTCTCCGCGTCCCCGCGTCTCGGCATCTCCCCATCTGACAAAGGCAAGTTGTAAATCTGCCCAATTTTGTCGCTCTCGCGCAACGAATCGAGAATCACGCCGTTGGCGTCGAGCAAAAACAGGTTCGCTGTATTGCCTGTGAATTGTGCCGCGAGAGCAAAGATTGCAGTTTCGCTGTTTTCAGTTTCCGCAACAAAAACAAAATTGACAATGCGGTCGCTCGTGTCTTTTGAAATGTTATTAAGAGCAGCGCCTGCCAGTCGCTTGCGCGCAAATTGAACAAAATTACCAGTATTCTCCGACTGTTTTTCGAGATCGCGAAGACGCCGCCGGACTAAATAAATTCGAGGTGTTGAGCTGGGTTCAAAATTTAGCAGCAGATAACGCCCGTCGCCCGGTCGAAAATCAATTATCAGTTGATTTCGTTCCATCTGAAAAATTTTGCCGATTGTGCAATTAAGCAAAACCGGCAAAATTTCATCAACGACTGCTTGTAAAGTCTGATTATCCACCGCTCAAATGTCTTCAGAATCTGATGTCAAAATTTCAGTGCGGCGACGAATCAAAACGCTCATTGGGACAGTTGGAACAAGCGCCTCTGAATCTGCCGGAGCACTAGAGCCGGGCGACAAGTCGCGGGCGTGGTTTCGCAGATACTCAAAAAAGCGTTCAAATTCCCTTTGCATTTCGTCCATCTTTTGACGCATATTGAGAATAATTTCGACGCCCGCTAAGTTAACTCCCAAATCCCGCGTCAAAGACAAAATCACTTCCAGCCGTTCCAAATCCGAATCCGTATAAAGCCGCGTATTGCCGTCCGAACGTGATGGCTTGAGCAATCCCTCGCGCTCATAAAGCCGCAGAGTTTGCGGATGAACATCGTAAGTTTCGGCAACCGCACTGATTGTGTAGGTTTTAGTTTTTCGCTTCATAAAATCAATTACGAATTACGAAAGACGGCGTTACTGATTCGTAAATCGTAATTTGAAATTCGTAATTTATTCAAGCCCCATTATCTTACGTGGGTTTTCCGCATTGCTATGCTCAAACTGCCTTAAAATTTCTTTTGTTTCTTCGGAGATTACTTTTGGCAAAGTAATTTGGACTTCGACAAATTGGTCGCCGCGCAGCTTCTGGTTCCTGAGACTCGGAAACCCGCGTTCACGAAGGCGAAACTTTTGACCGGATTGGGTTCCTGGCGGAATTTTTAATTGCGCTTTGCCTTCGACCGTCGGTACTTCAATTTTTGCGCCGAGTGCGGCTTCCGGGACGGTGATAGGAATAGTGACATAAATATTATCGCCTTTGCGCGTAAAAAATTGATGTTCGCCGACGCGCGTTACGATAAACAAATCTCCGGCTGGAGCGCCCAAACGTCCACCCTGACCTTTGCCGGCGACGCGAACCCGCGAACCGGTTTCAACGCCGGGCGGAATTCTAACCTTTACCTGTTCCGTCAGCGGAACAACACCTTTGCCATTGCAAAGTCCGCAGGGCTGACGGCGTTTGCCGGTTCCTTCGCAGTCCGGACAAGTTTGCGAAAATTCCAATCTTCCGCCCATTCTCTGAACTTTGCCCGCGCCATGACAGGTCGGGCAAGTAATAACCGCACCGCCAGTGTCGCCCGCCCCCTGGCAGCGCGAGCATTGAACCGAACGGTTAACCGTAATATTAGTGGTTAAACCTGTCACAGCTTCTTCGAACGAGAGCGCGAGGGGCATTTCAATATCCTCCCCCTTTTTGGGCAGAGGACGCGGCAACGGCTCGGCAGCCTCGCGCGTCGTCGTTTTGCCTCTGCCAAATAAAGTCTCAAAAATATCGCTAAAACCGCCGCTCGCGCCCGCCGCTCCCGGATTCGCACCTCCGGCATTTTCCCAGTTAAAGCCGGAGAAATCGAAACCTTGAGCATTCGCGCCCGCCCCGCCGCGTCCCGCACCGGCAAAAGGGTTGTTCAGATCGGCTTCGCTCAAATTGTCCGAATAATAGCCGAATTTGTCGAAAATTCTGCGTTTCTTCGGATCTGAAAGAATGTCGTGCGCCTCGGTAATTTTCTTAAATCTGTCCTCAGCGCTCTTGTCGCCGGGATTAACATCAGGGTGATGTTTGCGCGCCAGACGACGGTAGGCTTTTTTGATTTCCTCAGCCGTCGCGTCTTTTTTTACGCCGAGAGTTTGGTAATAATCTTGTTTGTTATTTGCTGCCATTGAAATAGCTTACTTATCGTAGCCAAACGCAAATTTTATCGCGTCAAATACTTCTTGCATTT
>JBDTZD010000050.1:0-4378 GCA_040005335.1 Pyrinomonadaceae bacterium
TCACGTTCATCATTTTTGACCCGCATATCAACATCTTTTTCTGCGTGGATAAATATTTGTTCTGAGCCTTTTTTGTCTTCAAATCGCAACTCGTTAAACCCGCCGCCTCCGGTTGACGAATCGGACTTCATCGTTGACTTCGTTTTCTCGTCCGGCAGCGTGTACGGCGGCATTGCTTCGGCATTATAAACGCAGCCTGTGATAATCGGCTGGTCGGGATCGCCTTCGAGGAAATTTATAACAACCTCCATGCCGATGCGCGGAATAAACATCATTCCCCATTTGTTGGCAGCCCAAGCCTGTGCGACGCGAACCCAGCACGAGCTGTTGGCGTCAGCTTGACTCTCTCTGTCCCAATTAAATTGGACTTTAACGCGCCCGTATTTGTCGGTAAAAATTTCCTCGCCCGCCGGTCCAACCACAAAAGCCGTTTGACCGCCTTTGACAGTTGGTTTGGGCGTCACGCGCGGCGGGCGATATGGAGCGTTGTTTCCTCCGTAAGGAATACACGTAAAACTGTTGGTATATGCCCTCACTGGATCATTGGTTTCGTAGGTCGGGCTTTGCGTAATTTCATGAATAACGTTGACGAGAATATGTTGAATGTTATTATCTTCAGCCGGATGATTAATCAATTTAAACCGCTGTCCGGCGGTAAAGCTGGCGCAATCGGACGTGCCGCTAATCGTTTTATACTGCACGTCAATTTCCTGCATTCGAATTTGCGCCGTATTTCGATTATCATCAAAAATTTTTTGTAAGTCGCCCGCTTGCTCGCCGCCACCTTTGTCTATGCCGTCTTGTTTGCGGGCGTAGCCACCGGGAAAATCGTAAATTTCGAGATCTTTATTTCCGCCAATGTTAAAGCGCGAAGGCTGGGCGGCTTCGAGATTTTTCTTGGGCAACTGAAAATGAGCGTCCCAAAGCGTGTATTTACCAGTGCGTAAGCTATGTTCGACAAACCAGCCGCTGACGGCACTGGTAAACTTCGTTTCACTTGATGTTTCAAGCGCGAAAGCAATCTCGCTTTTGCCCGGACAATCTTGGTGCGATTGAGGCGTGTTAGCGACGACAAGCGTATGCTTACCTTTGGTATGCTCAAAATAATAAAAAATACCTTCTTCTTCCATTAGGCGCGACGCAAAATCCCAATCGCTTTCGCGGTATTGAACGCAATAATTGCGCGGCGGAAAATCACCCTGAATTTCATAGGAAACTTCAAAACCCTGAAACACTTTGCGCAAAATGTCCGGCACACTAATATGTTGAAAAATACGGCTTTGCGAAACTTGGGTGAGAATCCAAATTTGCGGAACGACCGTCGCCTGATAATGAGAAAAGCGGTCATCGCGCTGACCCTGTGAAAATCGAACGACAATGCCGTTAAAAAATCGTTCAATTCCATCGCCTTGTTCGAGACGAATGGTGATGGTGTTCCCCAAAATCTTTTGCTCATCAACCGATGTTGGCTCGTATCCCTCTTTAATTTCTTCGTGATAAAGCTCGAGCTCATAACGAAAAAGTTGGGAAAGATTTTCGCTCGCTTGCAAACTTTGCAAAAGCAAAAAATCTTTTCCAAGCGGAGTCGTAATGCTTAGTTCTCTGCCGTCTTGTGTTGTTGCCATTTGAAACTATTTTTTAAGACAGAATATTGTTTAATAAGGAACAATTTCTTGTCAGCAATTCTGCAAATTTTAGTAAACGCTCTGAGACAATTTATTCGTTCTAAAAAGGCATATATAACCGTCTGATTTGCCGATCAACTTCTTCGTAAGCGCGTTCGTAAAATGGGCGATCAAAGGTTTCGCGGCTCGGGCAATTGCTCCATAATCCGGCGCTCGACCCGCCTCCCCGTGCGATATCCTCGACAAAAGCGGCGCAGTTATGTGGTATAACCAGCCAGACCCAATATTTATTAAGTAATTCAGCTAATCGGGCTTGAGCCCCGCTCGGATTGCTAAGCGGTATGCCGTAACGGGTGATCTCGGTTTTGCCGGTTTCGCGCATGTAGCGCGCGTATCCTTCAACCGATAATCCGCGCGGATATCGAATGACTCCGGCAACTTGAAAATAGTATCCGCCGCTTTGAGCGATATTTCGTTGAAAAGGTACAAACAGCAAGGCATGACCACATGGATTCGGTCCATCTCCACTTACGATAACAGCGTAAACCATTGTAAAATCAAGGTTCGCTGGAACCTGTTGCATAATTTCACCTTCGTATGCCATTTAATCGCTCCTAAAATTCAATTCACGTTATTGATAAATTTGGCGGCGAAAATGTCTGTTATTGGCATAATTCGCCGCTCGCACTTTTCAAAGAAAACTTTTTTAACGCTAATAGCCTGTTTTCTTTATCTACTCTACTCACGGTATCAAAATTTTCTTAGCCGAAATTGTAAGCAAATTTCCCGTCTTCCCCAACCGAAACGTGAATTGATTTGACGCCATCACCGCTGGCCATCCTCGACAAAACTTCACCGCTCATTTCTGGCAACATCGTTCCGGTCAAGATGTTATAAACATTGCGCGCGCCGCTATCTACGTCCGTACACCGTTTCGCTACTGTGTCAATGACGGTATCATCGTAGGAAAATTGCGCTCTGTGATTTTGAAAAATTCGTTTGCCGATTTTTCCGAGCTGCAGTTTGATAATGACGCGCAAAACGTCATCCGAAATCGGGTAGAAAGGGGCTACGACCATTCGTCCGAGGAGAGCAGGTTTAAAGGCTTTAACGAGTTCGGGGCGAATCGCTTCCACCAGACCATCAGGTTCCGGTTTGGTGTCTGGATCAGCGCACAATTTCATGATTGTGTCAGTGCCGATGTTTGAGGTGAGCAAGATCACCGTGTTTTTAAAATCAATCTCGCGCCCCTCACCGTCTTCAAGCTGTCCTTTGTCAAAAACTTGATAAAAGAGTTCCATCACGTCCGGGTGCGCTTTTTCGACCTCATCGAGCAGGACAACAGAATAGGGTTTACGCCGAACGGCTTCGGTCAAAACTCCGCCTTCGCCGTAACCGACGTAGCCTGGAGGCGATCCTTTGAGGCTGGAAACCGTGTGCGCTTCTTGATACTCACTCATGTTAATCGAAATCAAATTGCGCTCTCCCCCGTAGAGAGTATCAGCTAATGCGAGTGCAGTTTCCGTTTTGCCGACCCCGCTTGTCCCGACGAGCAAAAATACGCCGATGGGACGTGCCGGATCGGTCAAACCGGCGCGAGATGTGCGGATTCGTTGAGCAATCGCATGCAGCGCGTGGTTTTGTCCAATAACTCTTTCCGCCAATTTATCTTGCAAATTCAAGACGGCGTTGATTTCATCCGAGACCATTTTGCCAACCGGGATGCCCGTCCAGCCGGAAATTACTTCCGCAACAGTTTGACCGTTGACGGTTGGCTGCATCAGCGGATTTTCGCCTTGCGTTGTCTTTAGCTCCGTATTTAATTGAGCGAGTTCGGCTTTCATGCTGTCCGCATCGCCATTGGCTTCGCCCGTTTCGAGTTTGGTGCGAATTTCGCGAATTTTAGCGACGAGGTCTTTTTCTTTCGTCCACTGTTCATTAAATTTGGCGAGTGTTTCTTCCTCTTTAGCCTTAGCTGCAGTAAGTTCGGCAATGCGTTCATCGTGAGCGGCGCCAGTTACAAGTTCGCGCGTTAATGAATCAATTTCAGTTGTCAGGCGCGAAACACGGCGGGTTGAGTCTTCGACCGGAGCTGGCGTTGCGCCTTGACCAATGGCTACTTTGGCACAAGCTGTATCTAAAACTGAAACCGATTTGTCGGGCAATTGACGACCGGCGATGTAGCGATGCGAGAGCTTGACTGAATCAACGATGGCTTCGTCCAAAATGCGAACATTATGATGCGCTTCCATTTTTTCGAGCAGACCGCGCATCATGCCGATAGCTTTTTCTTCGTCTGGTTCTTCGACTTTGACCACTTGGAAACGACGCGCAAGAGCTGCGTCTTTTTCGAAATACTTTTTGTATTCAGCCCAGGTTGTAGCTGCAATAGTTCGCAACTCGCCGCGCGCAAGTGCAGGTTTCAAGAGATTTGCGGCGTCGTTTTGTCCCGCCGCGCCGCCCGCGCCAATCATTGTGTGCGCTTCGTCAATAAACAAAATTATCGGTTGCGGTGACCCTTTTACTTCGTCAATCACGGATTTGAGACGATTTTCAAATTCTCCCTTAACACCTGCTCCAGCTTGCAGCAAGCCTAAATCGAGCGTTCGGAGAGCGACGTTTTTGAGTGGTTCGGGAACATCGCCGATCGCAATACGCATTGCAAAGCCTTCGACAACGGCGGTTTTCCCGACGCCGGCTTCGCCCGTTAAAATCGGGTTGTTTTGTCGCCGTCTGGTCAAAATATCAATCAC
>JBDTZD010000408.1:0-14804 GCA_040005335.1 Pyrinomonadaceae bacterium
GATGGATTTGGTTTGGAGGGACACGATTGTCGAGGAAAGTAATCTTAACGTTATCATCCACACTTTACGGAAAGCTCTTGGCGACGATCCACGTGAAAGCAAGTATATCGAAACTGTGGCAAAACGCGGATTCCGCTTCGTGGCGAAGGTGCAAACCGAAATTCATAATGGAATACAGAACGAGCAGCTTATTACCGCTCAAAATTTCTCTGTTGACAGGCAATTTCCTCCACTTCAAGTTATGCCGGCTTCTCCGGCTCTCGCCGAGTTTGCTCGCCCGACAAATCGCCGATTGATGATTTGGCTGACGGCAGTGACGGCAGTTATCTTAATGGCTGCGATTTTTTTCTTGGGACAAAAAAATCGGCAGCCTGAGACGCGGCAAATCGTCGCGCCGGAGGCGATCAGAACGATCGCTGTTTTGCCCTTTAGAGTTTTAAGCACGGAAAAAGACGACGATTACTTGAGCCTCGGATTGGCGGACGCTCTGATTACAACACTCAGTCAAACGCGACAGGTTATCGTCAGGCAGACGGAAACGATTTCAAAATACCAGACCTCCGGCAAAGATCCGTTGGAAGCGGGACGCGAACAGAATGTTGATGCCGTCCTGGAAGGTCAGGTGCAGCGGATGGGTGACCGCGTGCGGGTGACGGCGCGGCTCATTCGCACCAGCGATGGCACATCGCTCTGGGCTGATCATTTTGATGAGCAGTTTACCAATATTTTCGCCGTCGAAGACGCTATCGCTGAAAAGGTGGCCCGAACGGCGGTTCACGCGATGAAAGATAGTAATCCCAATCTTGCAATCGAACGCCTAACCAAACACTACACGGATAATAATCAGGCATACGAGGCTTATCTCAAAGGTCGTTATTTATGGAATAAACGAACAGTAGATAGTCTTCACAAGGCACTGGCATATTTTCAGGAAGCGATTCGCCTTGACCCGAATTATTCGCTCGCCTATGTCGGACTGGCTGACACTTACACGCTGCTTAGTTTTTTCACCCTCATGGCGCCCAATGAGGCTTTTCCGAAAGCACGCGCGGCGGCTGAAAAAGCTCTTGCCATTGATAACACTTTAGCCGAAGCTTACACGGCTCTCGGACAGGTCAAATCATTTTACGAGTGGGACTGGAACGGAGCTGAAGAGGAGTTTCAGAAAGGAATCTCACTCGACCCAAATTACCCGCTGCTTCATCATTGGCGCAGCCTTAACCTGATGGCGATGGGACGCTCCAATGAAGCGCGGGCAGCGATGCAGCGTGCTTTGGAATTAGATCCTTTATTAATTATTGCAAACGTCAATTTAGGGCGGATTGATTACTACGAAGAACGATATGACGAGGCGATTAAACAATATCAGCGAGCTTTAGAGCTAGATGATAATTTTATGCGGACGCATCTTCGACTCAGTCTGGCATATACGCGGCAAGGACTATATCAGGACGCCCTCAATGAATCTCAAAAAGCCCGCGCCATCGCCGGCGATACGCCGCAAATCACTGCCCAAATAGCCTACGTCCTTGCCATTTCCGGGCAACAGACCAAAGCCCGCGACGCTCTTGCCGAATTAAAGGGGCGCGCCGCGCGGCAATACGTTCCGCCATATGACTTCGCGCTTATCTACACCGGTTTGGGTGATAAGGATCAGGCATTTGAATGGTTTGAAAAAGCCTACGCTGATCATTCGACCGAAATGATTTACTTTAAAGTAGAACCAATGCTTGCATCTTTGCGGTCTGACCCGCGTTATCAAAATATGCTTGTCCGAATGAGACGCGCACAATAGATTTTATCGGATTTATCGGCAGATTCGTGGTTTTGATTAAATTATTGCCTCTAGTTTCTATCAATTAATATTTATAAAAATAACTTTTGATTTTGCGATGGACTCTGGATTTCGCAAAAGCCCGTAATCCGTCGATGTCACGACGGGCAACAAAACTAACGCGAAAACGTGTCCGCTGATTGCGATAGGGAGAGTTGTTCTTCAACCGTCGCCGTTTCTGTGGTTTCGTCCCGTCGGATAATCGCGTCTGACGACGTACAGTAACTTAGATTGACACTTCAAACAAGGAAATCTCTGATATCAGAATGATAATCTTGGGAGGCAATAAATTTCTTTCGTCTAATTTCAACCTTTTGCTAAACTGAAGAAGATTTTGATGGACAATCGCTAATTTGTGAAGCACGAATTTTATTCAGTTGGGGAGGGCGCTCTGACAATTAGTTTTGGCAATGTAATTACGCCCGTTCTCAATGACCGTGTACGCGGACTAAATCAATATCTTCTCCAAAATCAGTTTTCAGGTTTCATCGAAGCGGTTCCAGCCTACAGTTCTTTGACGATTTTTTATGATGTTTGCGTGGTCCGGCGGGCGTTCCCAACATTTGAGACGGCTTTTGCAGCAGTCCAATTTTTAATTGAAAATGCGGTTTTGCGGCAACCTGATTTGATGGCCGCGACTCAGCGGTTAATTAGAATTCCGGTTTGTTATGATGAGGAGTTCGGGCTTGATCTGGAATTTGTCGCCGCCAGCAAAAATCTCTCGCCAGCCGAAATAGTTCAAATTCATACCAGCCGAAACTATCGAGTTTTCATGCTTGGTTTCTTGCCGGGTTTTCCCTATCTAGGTGAAACGGACGAACGCATTGCTATCGGTCGTAAATCCGAACCACGTTTGTCCGTGCCGCGCGGCAGCGTCGGAATAGCGGGCAAGCAAACGGGCATTTATTCGCTTCAATCTCCGGGCGGCTGGCAAATTATCGGCAAAACCCCGCTTTCGATTTTTAATCCGCGGTCACAACCGCCAACTCTCCTGCAAGCAGGAGATACGGTCGAGTTTTATAAAATTGAGCGAGACGAGTTTGATCATTTGGCAAAACAATGAGTCTCAAATTTTTAAGCAACGGAATTTTGACGACGCTGCAAGACAACGGTAGAACAGGTTTTCGTCAATACGGCATCAATCCGAACGGGGCAATGGATAAACGCTCTGCTCGGCTCATCAATATTCTGCTCGGCAACCATCAAGACGAAGGAGTCTTGGAAATACATTTTCCCGCGCCCCGGATTTTATTTGAAGAACCCGCAGTCATAACACTTGGCGGAGCCAGCTTTGCAGCTGCCCTCAATAATCGCGAGATTGAGAATTGGCGCGTAGTCCAAGCGCGCCAAAATGATGTCTTAAGTTTTGGAGGTAAAATAAATGGCTCCAGAACTTATTTAGCGGTGCGTGGTGGTTTTGAAATTGAAAAATGGCTGGGCAGTTTGAGCACTAATTTGAAAGCTAAGGCGGGCGGGTTTGACGGACGACCCGTGCAGCAGGGCGACAGGTTATTTTTTAATCAAAAGGCAACCACCAACGAGCAAAAGACAAGCTACAAAATATCATCGAGTCTTATTCCGCTTTACTCAAATGCGCCGGAAATTCTGGTGATAGAGGGTGCGGAATGGAAACATTTAACCTCGGTTTCCAAAACAGCTTTTCTCAATCAAATTTTTACAATCGGGCGAGAATCCGATCGGATGGGTTTTCGTATTCGCGGCGCGAAGCTGGATTTAGGAGCAAAAATCGAACTTGTCTCATCTGCGGTCAATTTCGGAACAATTCAATTACCGCCCGAAGGATCGCCAATTATTTTGATGGCTGACCATCAAACCACGGGCGGTTATCCGCAAATCGCTCATGTTATCAATCAGGATTTGCCGTTGGTCGGACAACTCGGGGCGGGCGACAAAATAAGTTTTAAAATGATTTCACTGCGAGCTGCGGAAAACTTAACGCTGTGGTTTGAAAAACAACTAAACTGGTTCAAAATTGGTTGCCGGTTCAAAAACGAAAATGCTAAAAGTTGATTTGAATTGCGACATGGGCGAAAGTTTTGGGGCGTGGACGCTTGGCAACGACGCAGCGTTGATGGAGGTTGTTAGTTCAATCAACGTTGCTTGCGGTTTTCACGCCGGTGACGCGACCGTGATGAGACAAACCGTTGAAACTGCTGTGGCTAAAAATGTTGCAATCGGAGCGCATCCTTCGTTTCCCGATTTGCAGGGTTTTGGGAGGCGCGAGATGAGTTTGTCCCCGAAAGAGATTTTTGATGTTACTTTGTATCAGGTTTCGGCTTTGCAAGGAATTATCAGAGCGCATGGCGGTAAACTTCATCACGTCAAACCGCACGGAGCGCTGTATAATTCGGCTGCAAAATCGGCAGAGAAAGCGGCAGCCATTGCCTGCGCCGTAAAAATGGTTGACCAGGATTTAATACTTTATGGTTTGTCTGGAAGCGCCTTAATTTCCGAAGCAGAAAAAATTGGGCTGCGCACGGCTAGTGAAGTTTTTGCCGACCGCACATACCAAGCTGACGGCAGTCTTACATCCCGCGCTCAACCAAACGCTTTGATTGAAGACGCGCAAACTGCTGTCGCTCAAGTTTTAGAAATACTAGCTGCAAATATGGTGACGGCGACTAACGGCACGAAAGTTCAGCTTAAAGCAGAGACAATTTGTCTTCACGGAGACAGCATTCACGCGCTTCGTTTTGCTCAAGCAATTCGTGAAAGTTTAAGCCGAAACGACGTTTTGATTGAGCCCTTGTAAATCTCCAGCGTTAAAATCTGCCAAAGTTGAAATCCAAATGATGAAAAAGAAAACCGTTTCGAAAGCGCTTTTAGGCGCGGCGTTTTTGATGGCGACTTCGGCTGTCGGACCGGGTTTCCTGACACAAACAACAGTTTTTACAGAGAGTCTCGCCGCTAGTTTCGGTTTTGTTATTTTGCTATCGGTCGTGATTGATATTTTTGCTCAGTTAAACATCTGGCGCGTAATTACAATCAGCAAACAACGCGCTCCTGATTTAATCAATCAATTGCTGCCGGGGGCAGGTTATTTTCTAGCGTTACTAGTTGCGCTTGGCGGACTGGCATTTAATATCGGCAATGTCGCCGGGGCTGGACTCGGACTAAACGTTTTATTTGGCATCAGCGTCGAGACCGGGGCGGGTCTCAGCGCGCTCATTGCCATCGCGCTTTTTTTATTCAAAGAAGCCGGGCAAGCAATGGATTTGTTCGCCAAGCTGCTTGGTTTTGTGATGATTGCATTGATAATTTATGTCGTTGCTGTTTCACATCCGCCGCTCGCCGAAGCTGCTTATCGAACTTTTTGGCCAGAGCGAATTGATGCTCTGGCAACAGTCACTCTGGTCGGCGGTACAGTTGGCGGCTACATCAGTTTTGCCGGCGCGCACCGCCTCCTAGACGCCGGCATCAGCGGTCAAAAATCTCTTCGGCAAGTCAATCGGGGCGCGGCAACCGGAATCTTATTAACGGCTGTAATTAGAGTGTTATTTTTCCTGGCTTCACTCGGCGTTGTCTCGGCTGGAATGGCTATTAACGCGGGTAATCCGCCCGCCTCAGTTTTTCAAAATGCGGCTGGAGAGCTTGGTTACAAAATCTTTGGTGTCGTCATGTGGTGTGCGGCGATCACTTCAGTTGTCGGGGCGGCTTACACTTCCGTTTCATTTCTCCGCTCTTTTGATCAACGTCTTGACCGTTATAATCAATACGTTATTATCGGTTTTATTATCGTATCAACCATAGCTTTTCTGTTAATTGGAAATCCTGTCAAAGTTTTGATTATAGTCGGAACTTTAAATGGCGTGATTTTGCCCTTTGCACTGGCTCTGATTTTGATTGCATCGCGCCAAGCTAGGCTCGTCGGCGATTATCAGCACCCGCTTTGGCTGCAAATTGCCGGATGGTTTGTAGTTGCCATAATGACAAGCTTAAGTATTTATAGTTTCATCAAAATTTTCTGAAATAATTTTTTAGCGAAGATTAATCATCTTTTTAATTGATTTTTTTGTTTTTTTTTAGTGAACTGAGAGTGGTTGAAATCTGACTCACAACATTTCTTCAAAAAGTAGCTGCGTCTTTGTTGGTTTATCTAATAATCTAAAAACCATAAACAAATATCTAGCCTTACAAAAGTAGGTAACTTGATAAAAAAAGGTAATCCTGTTTCTAATGGAAAACATAAAAACCGTCGAACGCAATCAGCACAACACAGCAGAATTAGTAAAATTGCTGCAAGCTAAAAACTTTTTTCAAGTATTCATCAATTCCATCCCCAGCGGTTTTCTGATGCTTGACTTTGAAGGCAACATCACGGAAACGAACGAGGCTTACAGCCGCCTGTCAGGTTATACTATTGCGCAATTAAAGCAAATGAATTTGCGCGATTTGACTGAGCCGGAAGATAATACCTGGCTCAGTGATTGTTTAAACATTTTGATTGACGAGCGAAACTTGCGTTTTGAAACTCCTCAGGTCAGCAGTGATGGGAGCGTCATTATTTGCGAAGTTGATGCGGCTTTTTTAGAGGGTGAAAGCCAATGCGTCTGCGCTTTTTTCCACGATATCACCGAACGCAAACAAGCTGAAAAAACGCTTCTCGAATCCGAGTCACAACTTCATCAATCGCAGAAAATTGAGGCTATCGGGAGACTTGCCGGAGGCATTGCACACGATTTTAACAACTTTCTCGCCATCGTCATGCTGCATATTGATATGCTCAATTTGCAGCTTCCCTCCGACAGCCCGATGCGTTATCGCGTCAACGAAATTAAATCAGCAACAAATTCAGCAGCTGGCCTCGTGCGCCAATTACTTGCATTTAGCCGCAAACAAATGATTCAACCGCGAGCAGTTAGTCTTAACCGCGTAGTGGTTGAACTGAGCAAAATCCTGCGGCGTTTGATCGGCGAAGATATTGAGCTCCAACTCGAACTCGAATCTAAGCTCGGAGTTTGTTTTGTTGATCCAGACCAAATGACACAGATTTTGATGAACCTCGTTGTCAATGCTCGAGACTCGATGCCAAACGGCGGAGTTTTAACAATAACTACCACCAACATTTCGCTTAATTCCAGATCAATTCGAAACAAAGCCCAGCCTCCCGGCTCTTACGTTCAGTTGTCAGTCAAAGACAGTGGAACCGGGATGGACAGCGAAACTCAGGAACACATTTTTGAGCCATTTTTTACGACCAAAGAACCGGGCAAAGGAACCGGGCTCGGTTTGGCGACAGTTTACGGCATCGTCAAACAATCCAATGGATTTATCTGGGTTAGCAGTGAAATTGGAAAAGGAACAATGTTTAATATTCACCTGCCGCTTTCAAATGAACTGGTCGCTAAAAAGCCGGAAGAACTAGTTCCATTTATCCCAATTGGCAGTGAAACCATTTTACTTGTCGAGGATGAAGAATTAGTTCGCCGCGCGGCGTTAGAAATTTTGACCGTCCTGGGTTATACGGTTTATGAGGCTGGGGATGGTTTACAGGCATTGCAGTTCGCTCTCAACTTCTATCAGCCGATTGATTTACTTTTGACTGATGTCGTCATGCCTAAAATGAACGGCAGAGAGCTTGCTGCAAAAATGAAGACCCTGCATCCAGAAAGCGCAGTGCTTTATATGTCAGGTTATACTGATGATATTATTGCGCGGCATGGTGTTCTGGAAGAAAATACAAATTTTATCGAAAAGCCGTTTTCACCTTCTACTCTGGCCATTAAAATACGTGAATCCCTCGAACGCAAAAACGCAAAATAGATTTATCAACGCGAATAAAAACGTGGCTTTATTGTACAGAATTCATTTTTGCCACATATTTCAAGATCCAAAAACCTCTAACTATCTGGAAATTTACGCAATTCAAAGCGGAACGCTCTTTGCAACCCAAAACTTTAATGGATAACATTTAAAGTGGATTTTGCTGAAAGATGCGTTCGCTGCCTCTACATATTAAAACAACTTTGCTCGCGTCAGCAGTTATTTTGCTGGTCATGGCTATCACATTGGGCGTTTTCAGCTCGCGAATTTTAAGCCGACTGCAAAACCAGCAACGCCAATTCGCCCAACTTCAGGCTGAAAACCTAGCCGAACAAATAAGCAGTTTGCCCGCCCCGCGTGATTACGAACAAATTGCTCGTCTCGTCGCTTTGCTGATAGATAAAAAACAAAAAACAGATTCAAGCAAGGAAATTCGCATCTGGGAACGCTCCGGCAACGTCTTTGTTAAACGTATTATTGGCGAAAAAGAAAATGCATCAGGCACGGAGGGGTTTTCTGAGAAAGTAAAATTTGCGTTGCGCGGAGCACAAGAAATTCAGGTTTTACAAGAGAATTCTGATGGCGATGTGTATCGTGTTTATGTGCCAATCTTTGAACCTACTTTTGCGCCAATTTTCGATCAGCAAAATCGTGTTAGCGGTGCGGTCGAAGTGGCACAAAAATTAGATACGAGTTGGCAGCTTGTTTGGCGATTTTTGCTCGGTGAACTGTGGTTGGCGGCCGGATCGGTTTTGCTGCTTTCGCTCTCAATTTATTTTCTGTTTCGCTGGTTTGTTTACCGACCACTGGACAAATTGGCGCTAGCCATGGGTCGAGCCAAACGAGGTGAGCTAACTGCCCGCGCCGAGCTTAATTCAAATGATGAAATTGGCGAACTTGGCAGAGAATTTAACCGGATGTTAGCGCAAATTGGTGAAATGACGCGTGAGCGAGAAATTCAAAAAGACGTTTTACAGCAAGAAGTGCAATCAGCTACGGTTGAATTAAAAAGTAAAAATTCCGCGCTCGAACAAGCCAGCAGGGAACTGTGGCACACTTCGAGAAAGATTTCCGAATTAGAGCGACTTGCCGCCGCTGGAACAACCGCCGCGCAGTTTGCGCATGAAGTCGGAACCCCGCTCAATCTGATTAGCGGTCACGTTCAGCTACTAAAAATGCAGTCGGATGGCAATATTGCGGCTGAAAATCGGTTGCAGATTATTACCGCTCAAATAGAGCGTATCGAACGGATTGTCAGACAAATGCTCGACCGGACGCGATTTGGCGAAACTGAATTTGAATCAATTGAACTGAATGCAGTTTTGAGCCGCATAATTGCCGTCACAGCACCGACTCTCGAAGAAAAAAACGTTCGACTGGAAACTGAATTGGACAATGGTTTACCAAATATTATGGGTAATACCGATCGTTTGCAGCAGGTTTTTATCAATCTCATAAACAACGCTTTAGACGCCATGCCAAGCGGCGGCGAGCTAAAAATTAAAACTGAAGTTAATAACAACAAGATATGTGTGGGAATAGCTGACAATGGTATTGGGATGAACGAAGAAACACAAATGCGTATTTTTGAACCCCTTTACACAACCAAACAGCGCGGACACGGAACGGGATTAGGTCTCGTCGTGGTTCGCCAAATTTTGCAGGAACATAACGCCGAGATTTCAGTTACGAGTGAAGCGGGAAAGGGCACAAGTTTTGTTTTGTCATTTCCCTTAAACCATGATGAAAAAGATTTTAGTAGTAGATGACGATGCGGCTTCATGTGAATTGCTCAAAGAAATTTTTCAGTCACAAGGTTGGCAAGTCGAAACGGCAAATACTCCAGATGCAGCTTTAAATTTGGCTGATAAACATAATTTTGATTTGCTTGTCAGCGATGTCAATTTAGAAGCGAATAAAACCGGTCTTGATTTGCTCAAAGAAATGAGGACACGTTGTCCTGTGATTTTAGTCACGGGTTTTGGAACTCTCGAAACGGCTGTCGAAGCCTCGCGCGAAGGGGCTTGGGATTTTATCTCAAAACCGTTTAAAGTTGCGGAAGTCATAATGACCGCGCGGCGCGCGCTTGAGAAAACAACTCCCGAAATCCAAGAAGAACGAGATGTCAATCAAATTTCGAGCAAAATTGTCGGGCGAACACCGGAAATGATCGCGCTTTATAAAGAGATTGCCCGTGTTGCGCCGACCCGCTCGACGGTTTTAATTCTCGGCGAATCCGGCACCGGCAAAGAACTAGTGGCGCGTTCGATTCATCAAAACAGTCCGCGCGCGCATCAACAATTTATCGCGGTTAATTGTGGCGCTTTAACTGAAACGTTGCTCGAATCTGAACTCTTCGGTTACGTTCGCGGCGCGTTTACAGGCGCTAATACCGACCGCCGCGGATTGTGGGAGGAAGCCGACGCTGGAACGCTTTTTCTTGATGAAATCGGTGAAACTAGCCAAGCAATGCAGGTTAAATTGCTTCGCGCGCTTCAGGAAGGCGAAATTCGCCGTGTTGGTTCGACCCAGACCCGAAAAGTTGACACGCGGATCGTCGCCGCCACTAATCGTAATTTAGAAAAAGAAGTTGAAGCCGGAAGATTTAGGGAAGATTTGTTTTACCGTCTTTCGGTCGTCACGCTTGAAGTTCCGCCGCTGCGCGTGCGCCGGGCGGATATTCCGCTTCTGGCCGAACGTTTTCTACAGAAGGCTATGGCAAACGTCGAGAAAAAGAATTTACGCTTTTCTGAAGAAGTTTTAAAGCTGTTATCCGTTTACGAGTGGCGCGGTAATGTCCGCGAACTGGAAACAGCAATCGAATATGCAGCGATTAGGGTGCGCGGGAATGAAATTTTGCCGGAGGATTTGCCGACCAAACTTAACTCCAGCGAAACGCGCGAAGCCGCCGCGCGATTTCATTTACAAGAGCTTTACGCGGATTTGCCAAGCTTGGACGAACTAGAAAAAAGGTATTTACAGCATGTGCTCGAAGCAACCAGCGGCAACCGCTCGAGGACGGCGGAAATTTTGGGAATTGATCGCCGCACACTCTACCGGATGGCGGAACGTTTTAACCTTGGTCAAGAATAAAAATTTTAAATTATTGAAGCCATTATTTATTTGACGATTTTGTTATTATCTTTCGTGTCCGGTTTAAAATATTCTTTCCCTTTGAATTAGTATGCTTTATGTTCCGCGCGTCGCACTGTTTGCCGATACATTTGATGAGATCAACGGTGCGGCAAATGTTATTCGCCGGTTGGTTAAATTCGCTCAAGAAAATAATTTCCCTTTTCTGTGTGTTCGCTCCGGGGCAGTGACACAATTGACACAAGACGGATCAATCCAGTTTCTTGAATTAAAAAGGAGCCGTGCATCGCTTCAAGTTGATTGCGAGCTTCGTTATGATCCGCTCCTTTGGAAATATAAAAATCTGGTCGGTAAAACGCTCAAAGAATTTAAACCGGATATTGTTCATCTGACTGGTCTTAACGATATCAGCCAGCTCGGTTTCTTTTTTGCACATTTTTTAAAATTTCCCGCTGTTGCCTCCTGGCACACTAATACGCACGAATATGCCGCCCGGCGGTTTGTCAAAATGGTGCCGTGGCTGCCATGCGCAATGCGGCACAAAATAAACGGTTATGTCGAGAAATCAGTTATGCGCGGTTTGATGAAACTTTACTTTCTAGCTCAGCTGCAGCTTGCGCCAAACGAAGAACTGGTCACGGAAATTCAGCGCCGAACGCGTCGCCCCGCGCGGCTGATGAGTCGCGGAGTTGACACCAAACTGTTTGCCCCGACAAAGCGCGCGCGCACTGATGATAAATTTATCTTGGGTTATGTTGGCAGATTACGGACTGAAAAAAATGTCAGGCTGTTAAGCAATATTGATCAGCAACTGCATAAGTTTGGAATTACCAACTACAAATTCATGATTGTTGGCGAAGGCAGTGAGCATTTCTGGTTAGAAAAAAATCTTTCTCAAGTTCATTTAACCGGTGTGCTGCACGGAGAGGAACTAGCTAAAGCATATGCAGACATGGATTTGTTCGTTTTTCCTTCACATACCGACGCTTTTGGTAACGTCGTTTTGGAAGCGATGGCATCCGGAGTTCCAGCGGTCGTGATGCCCGAAGGCGGTCCCAAATTTTTGATGAGGCACGCGGCCTGCGGTTACATAGCTCAGGACGAACACGATTTTGTTGAGGCTGTGGTTAACTTCGTTCGCCATCCCGAACAGCTTTGCGAAATGAGACAAGTCGTGCGAAGCATGGCAATTAAACATTCTTGGGAGCAAATTTTTAATGACCTTTATCAATCATATTCTAAAGCAATGACATTCAAGAAAAACGTCCGCGCTTAGCAGATCAAAATATTTAGCGGGAAATTTTTAAGGTTTCAGTTAGTTTCTTTATCCGGAAGATTGTGGATTTTAACTTGTTTTGCCCAGCCCAATTTTTGGAACAAGCGAATTGTCAGCCAGTTTTGGTCAAATTCATACCATGTCAGTCCATGCCGCGCCGAGGTTGGATGAGCATGATGGTTGTTGTGCCACCCTTCGCCAAACGAGAAGAAAGCTACGAGACCGTTATTGGTCGAATCATCCTGCGTCATAAATCTTCGAGTTCCCCAAAAATGCGTTACTGAGTTAACAATCCAGGTTGAATGCCAACCAATGACAGTCCGCAGAAAAATTCCCCAGAAAACCATGCTCCACCCGCCCACAGCAAATAAAAGAACTCCTAATATTATTGTGGAAACATAGTAATAGCGCGAAAATATGACATGAAATTTATCTTTCATTAAGTCGGGCACATACCGCGCACAAGTTGTCAGATCATGTTCTTGGGCGCGTCCGAGTAAAACCCAACCTACATGCGCCCAGGTAAAGCTTTCACGGGTACTGTGCGGGTCTTGTTCTTCCTCGGTGTAGGCGTGATGAATGCGGTGAGTCGTGACCCATTTGATCGCCCCGTCTTGAATTGCTAAAGAACCCAGAATAGTTAAGCCATATTCGAGCCATTTGGAGACTTTGAAACTGCGGTGAGTGAGCAGGCGATGATAGCCGATTCCAATTCCCAAACTTGCCACCAACCAGTTAAAAATCAGCATCACAGCTAGATTTGCCCAGCTAAAATAAAACAAAGCGACAACTGCCAGCACGTGAAAACTTGAGACAATTACTAAATTCTGCCAATTAATTTGCAGAGATTGGGTGGAAGCTTTTTCGGTTTCGATGATGTTTTGCAAAATCTTCCTTAATGAATAAATTAAAATTTTAATATTTACCGACTTTTTGAGAGTAGCAAATAAAAAAACAATAGATTGTAATAATCGTGTCAGCAAACAAACTGGCAAGAATAACTTTGCTTGAATTAAATTTGGGGAATAATCGGTTCGATGAGAATCAGGCGAAAGACTTGCAATTTTAAGCCAGCGGTGCTTAATTTTTTGGCGTCAATTAAGGTGTGAGATTTAAACTAGCCGGATTAATCTTTTTTCTTGCTGAAGATGGCTTTTGGAAGGCGCCTTGCTCCAGAACCGATTTTGTTCAGAAGGCCTTTGAAACCACCACTCTTTTTACTACCAGAATTTCTTTCGTTTTTTTCCAATTTTTCAACGACCAGTTCTTTGCTCTCTCTTGACTGTTCATCTTTTACGGCAACGGCCTTTTCTGTCTTTTTGATGTTTGGTATTTTGACAAACGTTATTGATTTTTCTCGGCTCCTGTTTGTCTTGGCAGATTCGTTGATGGGAATAATTGTTGGCTCATCAACAATTGTCTCTTCCTTGTCATCCAATTTATCTATTCCTGAAGTCGCAGATTCATGAGAAACAGTGTCAAGGGATGATACCGCGAGATCTGATTTGTTTTGAGGTGTTAATTCGTTTGATTCGTTTCTCGTTGTCTTAATTACAAAATCAGCTTGCAGAGTTTTTAAATTTGTATCTTGAACAAATAATGGATAATAAGTTGAAATTGCAAATGTGACTCCGCAAACTGATAGAATCGCAGCGGCAATTTTAATACCTCGATGGGCTGGATGAAAAGAGTTTTTGGCAGCAGGTAATTGTGATTGAACCGGCTGTGCATCAATCGGTTTAATTTTTATTTGAAGTTTGCGAGCAAATGGATCATCAATCGGTAAAACGCTTTCGTCAAAATTTTCAATTAGATGCTCGTTCGGAGCTGTCTTCAGCACCCGGGTTTCTTCATCTGAATTTGCTGCTGGAAAAACCGCAAATTTGAGTGCCGTCCGCATTTCATTAGCCGTTTGCGGACGAACATTAGCGTTTAAAGCCAAAGCCTGATGCAAAACTTCGGCAACCCCAATCGGAACCTGATGATTAAAAAAGTTGATTGTCTGCAGCAGATCTGACTCTTCGCTTAAAACAGATTTAGCACGGGTGAGAGCGTCAACCGGAGTTCTTCCTGTCAATAAGTGGTAAAGCGTTGCCGCGAGCGAATATAAATCGCTCCGAGGATCCGTTCCGCTTCCCTGGATTTGTTCGAGAGAAGCATAAATGCGCGAATATCCAAAAATGCTTTTTGTCATTGTGAGCTGCGATAGATCCGCGGGATTCCCTTTGGCTAATCCAAAATCAAGCAAAATGATTTTCCCCGCAGGAGTCAACTTTAAATTCTGCGGTTTAATATCACGATGAATGACCGGAAACTTTTGCGTATGAAGGTAATTGAGCGCGTCAAGTAAATCGTCAGCCCACCGCAAAACATCAGTGATGGCAAATACTTCCCCTCGTTCAATCATCGCCGAAAGGTCTTCGCCGTCAATGTATTCCATCACAATAAATTGGCTGTCGCCTTCGACAAAATAATCAATAACATGCGGCAAAGCTGGATGCCGGAGACTGTTTAAAAGCTGTGCTTCATGTTCAAATGCCCTGCTTAATCTGGTAGAACCGGGAGATATGCTTTCTTTGATAGCAACACTGGTCCCAAAACGCTGGTCAACTCCCAGATAGACAGCGCCCATCCCGCCCGCCCCAATTTGTTGCTCTACCAAGTAACGATTTTGCAAAATCCGCTCGTTATTAATCATGTCTTAGCCCGGACAATTTCTCAGTCAAATTCTTTCGAAAGTTTATGCAAGGTTTATTGACACTGCAAATTTAGGTGTAAATAAATTGCCGCTTTATCGGGCAATATCCATGCCAACAA
>JBDTZD010000345.1:0-14763 GCA_040005335.1 Pyrinomonadaceae bacterium
TGCGGCAAGAGCGGCTTTCTCTCCGGCTGCAATAAACTCTCGTGCTTTGCCAAATTCGTCAATTCGCAAATGTCCGACAGACGGGCGGATTATGATATCGGCATTATTTAGTTGATGATTAGCGGCGGTTTTGAGCATCATCATCGCCGCTTGAAAAAACACCCCAAAAGCAGTTTGCGGGGCATTTACAAATCGCGCATCGTCGAAATTGACCTCAACTCCAATCACCACATCCGCACCTAAACTCCGCGCCGTGTTGACCGGAACAAATTCGGCAATTCCGCCGTCAATCAATTGCCGTTTATCTTCGCTCAATACCGGAACGTAAATGCCCGGAATCGCACAACTAGCAGCGATTGCTGCGGCTAAATCGCCGCGCTCTTTCATCACCACGCCTTCGCCCGTGTTTAAATCCGTTGCGACACAAGCAAAAGGTACAATCGTTTCTTCAAATGTTTTCACCGGAAAATTCTGCCGAATATAATTTTGCATCGGCTCGGTCGAGAGAAGCCCAAACCGCGAAAACGCAAAGCGTCCGATTAGCCCCCATTTTATTTGGGCGGAGAGCTGAACCATTTGCGGAACCGTGAGACCAGCGGCATAAGCCCCTCCAATGATTGCTCCGGCACTGGTTCCGGCGACCGCGTCGAGCGGGATTTGGTGTTCGAGCAAAACTTTGATGACTCCGATGTGTGCTAATCCGCGCGCCGCGCCGCCTGACAATGCCAAACCAACTTTCATGAATTAAAAACGTAAAATTAAAAATGCAAAATTAGATGAAATTTTTAATTTTACGTTTTTAATTTTTAATTTGCTAAATAGGATTTAGAACGGTAATTATCGCTCTTACCTTTGCTTCTTCAAGAAATTTTTCGATATCGCTTTCAATGCGTCGTTCCGTTAACTCTTTATTGACACGTTCCCGTGTTTGATCGAGCGAAGGCACAACCACACCGGGATTGGCGCGCCTGAATTCGGTGACAAACGTGTCGTTGTAAAATTGTTCTTCGTCTTGCGGAGTCACAACGACAAAAGAGCGAAAGCGAAAATCGAGGTAGTTATTAATTGCCAGACGCTGTTCGATGATTTGCCGAAAATTAGGATCGTCTGTAGATTCAAAACCGACGCGGCGTAGTCTGGCTTCAAAATTGGCAGCGGACGGAAAGGCGGCGACGAGGCGGCGAATCTCCTGGCTAACGGCGTCATCGGTCGGGGCAGCCGCCGGAAGACGCTCAGCTTCGAGCGCGATGAGCCGCTGCTGCGTTAAACGTTCCAGAACTTGATTCAAATCGTCTTTACTGGGTGTCTCAAGGCTAGCATCGGGCTCTAAGGCAAGTTGCCAGAGCAAATCCGAATACGTTATTAGCTTCGTTCCGACTCCGTCGCTAACCGTCGCCATCATTTTATCAACCGTAATTTGCTGCGCCTCTGTGGTAGCCGTCAGAGCTAGTAATAAACATGAAAAGCACCAGATTTTCGTTAAAAATTTCTTCATCACTGTTAAATTTTGCGTATTAATTCATCTAAATTCTCGCTTGCAAAAACTTTTCCGTCAACCGAAAAATAATGCGACAAGATTGTTTAACCCATGTTATCATTATTAACGGTTGCGAGAAGCCTACCGGAGCGCTCAATTAGCGCGTCTTCCATTCCGAAAACGCATCCGCTCAAAACACCAAGCTAGACAAATATTGACCACGAAAGCTTGAGAGAAATGATTTTGCCTGTCGAAATTCCTTTCACAAATGTTCTCCTGGCAGCACCTGAAATTTCACCGATCCGCCACGACTTTTTTGCGGCTCACGGCTACGAAGTTTCCTGGGCAAACAACGCTCATAACGCTTTGCGCATGTGGCGCGAGAGCCGATTTGATGTTGTAATTCTCGATTCCGATTTGCTTGAAAAAGAATTTTCAGAAGTTAAACAACTGCGCTCACAATCAGATGCGGCAAATACGCCGCTCCTAATTTTTTCTGCTCAAGATTCACAAAAATCAAAAACTGCTGCTTTTGAACTTGGGGCAAATGATTACTTTCATTTCGGTTTGCCTGAAAGCGATATCTTGTGGCGGATGCGCTTTCAGAAGCAGGCGGCAGAACGAACCAGGGATTTATACAATAATTTAAAGCAAGCTAATTTTTTGGTTGATTTGGGAAAAAGCCTACTGGTCACACTTGAACCCGAACAGGTTATCAACCATGTTGCCGGAGCGGTTTATTTAACTACCGATGCAGTCTTATGCGCTGTGGCAGCCGATGTTGCCGGGAACACGCCGACGGTAGCGGCTTTTAATCGTGAGGGCGCAGCCGAAACAATTAACGAAATCCATCTCGAGCGATTAAACCGCTGGCTGCGGGGTGAAACCGGAGAAGTTTCGCAAATTCTCGAAAATGCTGCGGATTTTTTGCTCCGCGATGAATTCCATAGTTGCGAATACGTCGCGCCAATGATGGTCGGTGACCGCACCAAAGGCGTCCTGGTCGTCGGGTTTGATCACGCCTCAGACTGCACGCCGGAAATTTGCGGCTTGATTGACGCGGCAGCCAATTTTGCCGCCCCTTCGGTTCACGTCACTTCGCTTTATGATGCGGCGCTCAATGCTTCAATTTATCTTGTCAAAGAAGAGCAAAAGAAATTTACCGAAGCCATTCTAGACGCGCTGCCCGTTTCGCTCTACGCAATTGACCGCAATTACCGAATTGTGGCTTGGAATCGTCACCGGGAGTTAGGTAAACAAGGAATTCCGCGCGAAACCGTGATGGGACGTAACGTCTTTGACGTGCTGCTCCGGCAGCCGCGCGAATTGCTTGAACGCGAGTTTGAACGGGCTTTTGCCACCGGGCAGATCGAGCGTGTCGAGCATAAAACTACTGACGATCGGGGAGCGGTTAAACATTGGTTAATCAGCAAAATTCCGATGCGCGATACTGGAAGGGGCGAGGTTACTCATGTCATTAGTCTCGGCGAAGATATTACGGCTCGCGTTGAAGCCAATCATGCGGTCGCGCGAGCCGAAAAACTTGCCGCTGTTGGCCGTCTCGCCGCCGGAATCGTTCATGAAATCAATAATCCTCTGGCGACGATTGCAGCTTGCGCCGAAGCCCTCGAAAATCGCGTCCAGGAAGGCGTTTTCGGCAAATCCGCTGAAACAGAAGATTTGCAGGATTATTTGATTTTGATTCGCAGTGAAGCGTTTCGCTGTAAATCAATTACGAACGGGCTGCTTGATTTTAGCCGTGCCCGTTCCGGACATCGCGTTACCGTTGATCTGTCTGCTGTGGCGCGCTCGTCTGCTAATCTCGTCGCGCATCAGAAACGCGGGGAAGATATTGAAATCCGCGTCGAAGCAACCCATAATTTGCCCGCCGTCAGCGCCGATGAAGGGCAAATTCAACAAGCGATTATCGCTCTCGCAACCAATGCGATTGATGCGATGCCGGACGGCGGCAAATTAACTTTTCGTGTTTTTCAAAAACGCCAGCGTGTTTTTTTAGAGATCGAAGATACTGGGAACGGGATTCCTTCGGAGAACATGACAAAGATTTTCGAGCCGTTCTTTACAACCAAAGAAGTCGGGCGCGGCACTGGATTAGGCTTGGCGGTTTGCTACGGAATTGTCACCGAACACGGCGGCAGTCTCAACGTTCGCAGTACGATTGGCATTGGTTCAACCTTCACAATCTCCTTACCGATTGAATTTGAAAATTAGCTTTTTTTGATTTTTGATTTTTAATTCCTGACAAATGAAATTTTGTTTGGAAATCCAAAATCCAAAATCCAAAATCCAAAATCCGAATGTCCCTTGCAAGATTATTAGTTGTTGACGACGAAACGAATTTGCGGCTCGTAATTCAAAAAGAATTGCGGCGGCTCGGTTACGAAGTCGAAGCCGCCGGCGATGGCGAAGAAGCGTGGGCTTTGCTCGAAGAAAAAGACTTCGACGTGTTGCTCTGTGATATTTCGATGCCGCGTTTAAGCGGAATTGATTTGCTGCGTCGTCTGCGCGAGCGCAGTCAAAATCCGCCAGAAGCGATTATGCTGACGGGACATGCGACCGTGGACACGGCAATCGAAGCGATGAAGCTCGGCGCCTACGATTATTTGACCAAGCCGTATCGCATCACGGAACTTGCCGCGCTCGTCAAACAAGCCGCCGAAAAATATCATCTTCGGGTTGACAACCAAAAACTTCGCGCTCAGATCGAACGCGCATCGGCTCTGCCGGAAATTATTTCAGAGTCAAAACAAATGCGCGAGGCTTTGCGGCTGGTGCGAAAGGTGGCTCCTTCGGATGCTTCGGTTTTAATTTCGGGCGAATCTGGAACGGGCAAAGAACTGATTGCCCAAGCGATTCACAAAATCTCGCCCCGCGCCAATCAAGCGTTTATTGATTTAAACTGCGCCGCGCTGCAAGACACTTTGCTCGAATCAGAACTTTTTGGACACGAAGCAGGCTCGTTTTCCGGTGCGCGCAGCCGCAAACTCGGATTGTTTGAACTGGCGGACGGAGGCACGCTCTTTTTAGATGAAATTATGGAGATGCCGATGACGCTGCAAGTCAAATTGTTGCGCGCTCTCGAAACAAAAACATTTTACCGCGTCGGCGGAACTCGCAAAGTCGAAGTTAATGTGCGGCTGATCGCAGCCACCAACCGCAACGCCGAACAAGCCGTCGCCGAAGGCGTTTTTCGCGCCGATTTGCTTTATCGAATCAATAGTTTTGAAATCAATCTCGCGCCGCTGAGGGAAAGGCGTGATGACATCGCGCCGCTCGCCGACTACTTGCTCAAAAAACTTTGCCAAATGCCGCTTTCAATAAACAAAGAGGCGCTCGAAGCGCTAAAAAACTATTCATGGCGAGGCAACGTCCGGCAACTGCGAAACGCACTCGAACGGGCTGTTTTGCTAACCGATTCCAATATTATTACGCTCGACGAACTACCGCCGGAAATAGTGCGGAGCGGCAAGTCGGTTTACGAAAATCCCTCGGCTGCGAATTTCCAAACGTCTGCTCAAGGCGGCTCGACGGCCCCTGCCTATTCCGGTATTGACGACAACGGACAATATAATTCTCCGACCGCTTTGCGCGAAATGGAGCGGCAACAAATTATCCGTGCGTTGGAGCAAACAAACTGGCACCGAGGGAAAACTGCTGATTTGCTAGGCATTTCACCTTCGACGCTTTACCGCCGTTTGCGCGAATATAATTTAGACGTTTAGAGCAAAGTTGATGCATATAGCATTGTTCAGCAAGTTTGGGAGAAGAAATGTTATCACTCAGTAGCGAAGTTTGGGATAGTCTTGAATCATTTTTCGGCGATGGGAGTGAGGTTCCTGAACTCATCAGAAAACTCAAAAAGTCAGTTGGAACCGATGAAGAACAGGATACATCTAGAGCGAATCAAATTTGCATGTACGGGTCAGAACCGCTCTAAATATCAAGGTAACGCACAATGCAGCTAACAAAAGTTCGCACCCGCTATTTTGTCCGAAATGAATAATTAACCGTTTTTAGCATCATGTCTTGTTTCGTCCGGTAGCAACGCGAGTCGAAAACCCGTCAGAGACCATTCTTCGCCTTCAATCACGTCAATAAACGAAAAGTCGCCGGGCGCATTGGAACCGACTGCAAAACAAGTGGCGTTGCCGCGTTCGTCGCGGTAAAACCCTAGTTCGAGCGTTTCGGTTTCGCTCCATTCGGGGTGAAAAATCGTGCCGACGAGATTGAAAATTCCAGGCGGGCAAACCGTCACGCGGTAACCTTGGGGTAAAATATTGCGCTTTCGCCAATCCTCGTTGATAATTTCAAAAAACCTACGGAGCAAGCGGTAATTTTGATCATAGCGCGTTCCAGTCGTTAGTCCGGCCTGTCCAAAATATTGAGCAATCGGATCTGTCGTTTCGTCGTGTCCGTATTTTGTTCCGTAAAATTGCCGCGCGTGTGGCAAATAGACGGGTTTCGGCGTGGTTTCAATGCCGACGATAAAACCTTGCTGTCGGCGATGCCCTGTCATCAGCGATTCGCGCGTTTTTGATTCAGACTTTGGCGATAGTCTGGTATTTGTCGGGTAAAACTTTTTGAGGTATGCATCATCGAATGAAATCGCCTCGGCTGTCGGAACATAATGCCACTCGATATTAAAATGTTTGAGAGCGGCTGCCGTTTCAGGTTTTAATTCAAACTGCGCGCTTTCAGCCGTCAACAGATGGGCATTTGAGCTAAGTTCAAAAAATTCCTGGTATTTTTGTGTTCTATCGGCAATCCAATCAATCATTTTTACCTTCCTTGTTATTTTGCACGAACTTTGCCCGGATTTTCTCTGGCTAAATTTGTCGCGCGGTTATTGAGGTCTTCCGCCGCTTCCCAGAGCCGCTGAAAGTTTTCGTCCTGACGAACAAAATCAGCTTTGGCTTTTTCGATTTCGGAAGCATCATTGGTGCCAAACTTTTCGCGTAAAGTTTTAGCGACTTCGAGCCGAAACTTAAAGGCTTCGAGTTGTTTTCTCAGAGCTTGTTCTTTGAGCCGCAAATATTCGTTAAATTTGTCGTTAGTCTTTTTTTCGGTGGCTTCGTCAATTTTGGCGTTTGCCGTTTCGCCCAAACTCAAACCGTCGCCGATGGCAGTAATTAATTCATCTAAAATCTTTTGTACGGTCGGCGTATCATGCGCGCCCATCGCCGTTTTTAAATCTTCGAGTTTGCTAGCATTCGCTTTTTGAATTTTACGAATCTCGCGCAAATCGTCGTTCGCTTTGCTGACGAGTTCAGCGGCTTTGTCAGTTTCGTCATTTAACCCTAAAGAATCTAAAACTCCGCCGGAATCCGAGTCGGAACGATTGCAAGCTAAAGCGAAAATTGCCAAAACCAATAAAACGTAAACCGCATTTTTCATCTTTTTAATTTAAAATATTAAATCAGCTTAAAACTCGCATTTTTGCGTCGCCAGACAAAGCCGTCAAGCACGTAATGCGTCAGTTGCGGCAAAGCCAGAAGGGGAACGAAATACAGCTTAAAGTTCTCCAAATCCCAACCCGTCCCAAACAACCATTCGCGTTCGTGCCAGACGCCTCTGTGCCAGAGCAGTTCTTCAGTATATGCCAGTAGCCATAAAATTGAGAGAAAGAAGACAATGTTAGTGGAAAACAAACGGTAAGTCCGCGTCGCTGTTTCACGCTTTTTGCGCGCATACCAATAGATCAGCGCAAAATACGGCACGCCGTGAATTATCACGTTCGTCACCGTAAAAGCGTAATCCGAGTTAAAAGCGACGATTCCCAAATACCAGCAAACGGCGGTCGTCACAACCACAATGTCTTTGCCCGGATTGTAAAAGTTCCGAAAAAGCGCCAGATAAATTGATTTGAGAGCGTATAAACTGAGGGCTAAAACGTAAAGCGGAAAAGTAATTTGCTCTAAACTTGAGAAAATCGAGAACGTCTCAAAATCGCCTGAGACAAACCATTCAAAATTACGGGGCAAATTGGCGTGCCAAAAAACGAGCGGATAAATCGCTGCGAGGTAAACTGCCGCGGCGTCTATCCATTTACCAACCGAATCTGTTTCGTTTAATTTGCGGCGATAGAGCGCAACCCAACCGCGCTGTTGCCGGACAAAGTGAAAAACGGCGAGATAAGCCAAAACGCGCCAAAAGAGAAGCGCGCTTTCCGAGTAAAGCGCGACGCCGACAATGTATCCAAAGAGCGGAACTAAAACGTAAAGCCAGAAGCGACGGCGCAACTCTTCCCGGTCAAAATAAACCCTAAAACCGGTCGCCCAAACGTGCGCCACATCAATCAAAAGCACGGCGGAAACCCAAGTCCATTGCGGCGAATCACCGTTTAGCAAACCAAATCTAGCGCCCACGCCTAGTAAAATCAAAGATACAATTGCACTTCCAGCTAACGCTCCCAGATCAACGGCAGGCGAAAAAAGCCACAGATTTGTAACTGCAGCTTGCGGAGTTTGGATGGCGGATTGATTCGTTTCTTGCATCGCTCGTTGACGGCAAAACAAGATATAAAACTTTCCGCCCGAATGTGCAACTTCACTCTCAAGCAGTTTTTAATACCACTCAGACAAACTTTGGCAAAGCACTGACGGCAGCTTTTCATCCATTCTCAAATCGCTGTAATATTTCTCATTATCTTCATAAAAGTAATTATTCATCGAATGAATGGTGAAGGCAGATCCATTTTTGGTGTAATAATTGATTCCGTCGCCCGTATGAACTTTGCCGTCAATTGGAGTGTGACTCCAATGTTGTTGAAAGCTCCTAATGTAATTATTCGTTTGTGGTCCGAAAAGGCCGTCGGCGGCTATATATTTTTGACCGGGCAACAAACTAACGGGAGTGCCCCAAGTAATTCTAAACAGTAAATATTGAATCAATTGCACATCATCCTTGCGATTCTCGCAGCCCCAACCAACATTAGACGTTAGATTCCAAAAATGCTTTTTGCCCAAACTGAGTCTCCAAACTTCCGATGCTGGGTCAGTTTTAATAGAATGTTTGTACGCCATAATAACTCCTCTAAATTGAATTTTAAGGACCTGTGCTGAACTCGCTTGTCGTCCTTGTTAAACTAAGGCGCGAATAAGTGGACAAAACTATCATCAGCACCACAAGAATTTCCTGTTTTTTTTTAATGTGATAAATTTGAGTGGTAAATATTTTGTGATTTTTCGCTCAAATACTGAAAAATCCGAATGGACGCACCCGAATCGAATAATTTGACGGAACTGCTTGTCGCCTGGAGCGACGGTGATAATATTGCCTTAGAAAGACTCGCTCCGCTCGTCCAAGCCGAATTGCACCGTTTAGCCCGCGCTTACATGAGCCGCGAACGCGATAACCACGTTTTGCAAACTTCGGCTTTGATCAACGAAGCTTACATTCGTTTGATTGATTGGAAAACGGTGCGTTGGCAAAACAGAGCGCATTTTTTTGGCGTCGCGGCAAACATGATGCGGCGAATTTTGGTTGACTTTGCGCGTCAACGCCCGCAGGTTAACCCGCGCGAAGAAGCTAAACACATTTCGCTCGAAGAAGCCCTGACCGTGACGACCGAAAAAGAAACCGATCTGGTTATTTTAGACGAAGCGTTGAAAGATTTAGCCGTTTTTGACGAACGAAAGGCGCGCATTGTCGAGTTACGTTTTTTTGGCGGTCTGTCGGTCGAGGAAACGGCAGAAGTTTTGAATATTTCGGGCGTCACCGTCATGCGCGAATGGAGCAAAGCCAAAGCCTGGCTTTATCGCGCCATTAGCTCAAACTAAGTTTCTTGTTTCAAAGCCCTTTTGATTAAACTGATTGAGCTAGAGGCGCGAGCTAATAAAAGATTTTTAAACTTTAGTCAGTTTTATCTTGCTTTCGCCTCAATTAATTTTCATAACTATTTTTTGTGGAACCCGAACGCTGGAAACAAATTGACGCTATTTTTGACGCTCTGCTTGATCGCGAGCCGGCTGAGCGAGCAGCGTTTTTAAATTCAATTTGCGGATCGGACGCTCTACTGCGTCGCGAAGTCGAAGAACTGCTCAAAGCCCATAACGAATCTCAAGATTTTATTGAAACCGTCGCGGTCGAAGTTGCCGCCAAAAACTTTGCCGCCGCTCAAATTACTCATGCGGTCGGACGCAAAATCGGCACCTACGAAATTGACTCGCTTCTTGGCGCGGGCGGAATGGGCGAGGTTTATCTGGCTCACGACGCCAAACTTAATCGCCGCGTGGCGCTCAAATTATTGCCCGCGCATTTTGCCGCCGATGCGGAAAGATTGCGCCGTTTCAAACGCGAGGCGCAAGCCATTTCCGCGCTTAATCATCCCAATATCGTCACGATTCATGACATCGGCTCAACTGCGGAAGGCGAACATTTTATCGCCACTGAATTTGTCGAAGGGCACACTTTACGCGAGATTGCCAATTCCGGCAAACTTTCGATTCTCGAAATCCTAAAAATCTTTGCGCAGATTTGCGAAGCCTTAGAAGCCGCGCACAAATCAGGAATCGTTCATCGCGACATCAAACCGGAAAACGTCATGATTCGCCCGGACGGACTTGTCAAAGTGCTTGATTTTGGATTGGCAAAGCGCTTGACGGCAGCTTCAGACAACTCTCACAGCCAAGATTTTTCCGCTACCAAAAATGGTTTTGTGATTGGCACGCTCAATTATCTGTCGCCCGAACAAGCCGTGGGCGATCCGCTCGATCCGCGCACGGATTTATGGAGTCTGGGCGTTTGCCTGTTTGAAGTTTTGACGGGCAAACCGCCTTTTATGGGCGCGTCGCAGCAAAGCGTTTTTAATGCAATTTTAAATTCCGCCGCTCCAGCACCAACCGAGACAAACGCCGATCTACAGCCCGAATTTGATCTGATTGTGGCTAAAGCGTTGGAAAAAGACCGCGAACTGCGGTATCAAACCGCCTCCGATTTTCGCGCCGATTTGCGTCGCTTAAACAAATTGATTGACAGCGCCGCCACTTGGTCAAACGATAAAATTAAACCGGGTAAAGCGAAAACAGCCGCCCCATCGCGCTTTGCCCGGTGGCGCGCGGCGGCTGTTATCGGAGCAATTTTAATATTAATGAGCGTTGCCGGTTTTGCTCTCTGGAAAAATCTAAAAAACAACTTACCCGAAGCTCCGAACTGGGCAAAAGCCACACATACACCGCTCACCGACGCTCCCGGAACTGAATACTTTCCGACTCTCGCGCCCGACGGTAAAACTTTTGTTTACGCCGGAAAAGACGTTGGTAATTTTGATTTGTACGCGCAAAGAATTAGCGGCAAAAACGCCGTTAATCTGACCGCCAACTCGCCCGCCGACGACACGCAGCCCGCTTTTTCCCCGGACGGCGAGCGCATTGCGTTTCGCTCTGAACGCGCACCAGCCGGGATTTATCTGATGGAAGCGACTGGGGAAAACGTCCGCCGCGTTTGCGATTTTGGCTATTATCCATCATGGTCGCCGGACGGTAAAGAGATTGTAGTTGCCGAATACAGTCAGGATATTCCTTCAACCCGTAGTCCAAGCGCGCTCTGGGTCGTCAACGTCGCGTCGGGCGCCAAACGGCTGTTAATTGAAAATTTTGCGATGCAACCTGCATGGTCGCCAAATGGACGACGTATTGCTTTTTGGTTTACCGGAAGCGGCGGCAGACGCGACGTGGCAACCGTTGCGGCAACTGGCGGCGCGCCGGTTTTGGTGACAAACACCGCCAATACCAACTGGAATCCGGTCTGGTCGCCGGACGGAAGATTTTTGTATTTCGCCAGTGATCGCAGCGGCAATATGGCGTTCTGGCGGGTTTCAATTGACGAAACCACCGGGCAAGTTTTGTCCGAGCAGCCGGAAGCAGTCTTGACTCCGGCAAAATTTAGCCGTCATCTGGCGTTTTCGCACGATGGCAAGCGGATGATTTATGTTCAGACCAACATTCAAGCGAATCTTCAAGCCGCCGAATTTGATCCTGATACCGAAAAGATCGTTGGCGAACCGGTGTGGATTACGAGCGGCGACCGTGAATTTGGCACGGCGGAATTGTCGCCCGACGGCAAACAATTTGCCATTCGCCTCATCCGCCGGACGCAGGAAGATTTGGTTTTACTCAACCGCGACGGCAGCAATCAACGCGATTTAACCAACGATGTCGCTTTCGACCGCTATGTTCGCTGGTCGCCCGACGGAAAACAGATTGCTTTTGCTTCAGATCGCAGCGGAAATTATGAAGTTTGGACAATTGAACCGGACGGTTCAAATTTGCGGCAAATCACTTTCGATCATCAGCCGGGCGCATCATTTCCTGTTTGGTCGCCCGACGGCAAGCAGTTGATTTACGATAACGGCGACGGAAAATCTTTTGTAGTTGATTTGACCAGAGAATGGAGCGAACAAACCAGACAAGTGCTGCCACAGCCAAGCGAGAAAACAGTTTTCCGAATTTGGAATTGGTCGCCGGATGGCAAAAAGCTGGCTGGCTATTTTGAGGGCGAAGAAAACGGCGTCGGCTTTTATTCGTTTGAAACCAACCGGCATGAACGGCTGTCGGACGCCAAACGTTTTGCAATTTGGCTGGCTGACAGCCGACGAATTCTCTTTGCTCACAACGGCAAAGCGTTTATCGTTGATACCGTGACTAAAAAAACGCGCGAGTTGCTTTCGCGTCCGCCCTACGATCTTCGCGGTGTTGGCATCAGTCGCGACAACAAACTGCTTTACTACACCCTGCAAACGAGCGAATCGGATATTTGGATGATGAGTTTAGAATAAAAAAGCAGAGATTTTTATTGCGCCGCAAACAATTCGTGCGAAAGATACCGCTCGCCAAAATCGCAGATAATCGAAACGACTCGTTTTCCCTCGCCGAGTTCTCTGGCAACCTGAAACGCCGCCCAAGTGATCGCGCCCGACGAGATGCCGGAGAAAATCCCTTCTTCGCGGGCGAGCCGTCTGGCAAATTCGATTCCCCGTTCGTAATCAACCGCGATCACGCGGTCAACCACATCAGGATTATAATTTTTCGGCACAAACCCTGCCCCGATGCCTTGAATTTTGTTTGGTCCGGGCGCGCCGCCTGACAAGACGGGCGAGCTAGAGGGTTCAACCGCAATAATTTGAACGTGATTGCCAATCTCTTTTTTTAAAATCTCGCCGACGCCGGAAATTGTGCCGCCCGTTCCGACGCCGGCAACGAACGCATCAATTCGTCCGTCAGTATCTTCGAGAATTTCAAGCGCCGTCGTTGTGCGGTGAATTTCAGGGTTCGATGGATTATCGAACTGCGAGACAAGCCAGCCGTTTTCGGTTTCCTGTGCCATTTGACCAGCGCGCGCAATCGCCCCCTTCATGCCTTCTGTGCCCGGCGTTAAAACGAGTTCTGCCCCGAGCGCCTGCATCACTTGCCGACGTTCAAGCGTGGTCGAATCAGGCATGACGGCAAAAAGTTTGTAACCCTTAATCGTCGCCGCCCACGCGAGCGCAATCCCAGTATTGCCTGAAGTAGGCTCAATTAAAACGGTTTTTCCCGGAGTAATAACGCCCCGCCGTTCGGCGTCTTCAATCATCGCCGCTCCAATCCGATCTTTAACCGAATCCATCGGATTTTGCGATTCGAGCTTGCAAATCATTTCTGCGCAACCGGATTCAGGAATTCGGTTCAGGCGAACAAGCGGCGTATAACCGATCAGTTCGAGCATATTGTTAGCGATTTTCGGTCTTTGCGGCATACAAGAAACTCCTTCAAGACAAAATAAAAAAGTTGATAACGATTGCTTTTTAAGCATTATCAACTTTTACCCTTCAACTATCAATTATCTTCGCCGGCTAAACTTTTATTCCTCATTCGGCGCATTTTGAGAAAAAGCCATTGGGCTTTCTGTTTGGTGGCTCAAGTGCCGCGTTGTGCCTTCGGTCACGCTGGCCGGCGGCATAACAAGTTCGCCGGTGTTGCGCGGAGGCGGCGTGTACAAATCGGCAAAGTTCGTGCTGTTTGGCGGCAAAGCGGCATTCGGTTGATTGGGAAACATCGGTGCGGCGTTTCTCATCGTAGCCAGAGATTGAAATTCTGCTCGTGTGCGTTCAATCCGTTTGATTTTAAGATAGCTCGAAATGCCCCCGCCGAGAGAACCCGCACCCGGTATTAGCAGCCAAAAACCCCAAACGCTGCCGCCAATTGTATTGGTAAACGTTAAGAAAAGCGCAATTGCGATGAATGCTAATCCGACCATTGAATTTCTGATAAAGCTGCTCCAAAGTTTGTCCGGGTCATTGGTGTTCTCCCATTCGTCTTCTTTGCGAGCTTTCTTTAAATCTTTGCGATTTGGTGCAACAAGCTTTCCGGTCAATGCCGCCGAGACAACTTCCAAATCCGAACCGCAACTACGGCAAAATTTCGTTCCCTCAATTGCTTTAGTTCCACATTTAGGACAAAACATAATTTTTAGTGCAAAGTGCAAAAGTGCAAAGTTGAAAGTGTTGAAAGTGTTGAAAATTAATTTTGCACTTTCAACTTTGCACTTTGCACTGCTCTTTGTCTTCGGGCTTCGTACAGGATTACGCCAGCTGCGACAGAAACGTTCAATGATTCGATTTTGCCAAGCAGCGGAATTTTTACCAAGACATCACAGGTTTCTTCAACCAGGCGATGCAAACCTTTTCCCTCACCTCCCAGAACGATTGCTGAGGGCTGTCGCCAATCCCATTCTGTATAATCCATTTTGGCTTTTAGGCTTGTGCCGACCGTCCAAATATTGCGCGCTTTCATGTCTTCAAGCAAGCGCGTTAAATTCGTCACCTTAGCGACCGAAACATATTCGAGCGCGCCGGCGGCGGTTTTTGCCACCACATCAGTTAAACCGACAGCGCGGCGTTCCGGCAAAAAAATCCCGTGTCCGCCGGCACATTCGACTGTTCGCGCAATCGCGCCTAAATTTCGCGGGTCCTCGACGCCGTCCAAAACGATGGCGAGCGGGGTGTCCTCGGTGCCAATTTTTCGCGATAAAATTTCAAGCAATTCGTAATCATCAGTATATTTGGCAGCGGAAACGATAGCCACGACGCCTTGGTGATTCGCGCCCGGCTCGACAAATTTTGCCATTGCGCTGCGCGGGACGCGATTAACAATCACGCCGTTTTCCCGCGCCAATTCAAACAGTTCACGCATTCTGGGCGACTGCGCGCCTTCGGCAATTGTGATGGCTTCGAGACTTCGCCTTCCAGCTTTCAAAATCTCCAAAACCGGCGCGATTCCATAAATCCTTGA
>JBDTZD010000072.1:0-14763 GCA_040005335.1 Pyrinomonadaceae bacterium
GCGCTCTCGAAAGATTTTCCGTCCAAACTGTTGCCGATAATCCGTATTCGACACTGTTGGCATAATTTAATACTTCTTCTTCAGTTTCAAAAGGCGTGATGGTGACAACCGCGCCGAAGATTTCTTCCATATTCGTGCGACAATCATGCGCGAGATTTTCGATGATTGTCGGTTCGATAAACCAGCCGCCAGCGCATCTGCCTTCCAATTTTATTTGCTTTCCGCCAAGCAGGATTTTACCGCCTTCGGTGTTTGCCAGATCAATGTATGAGAGAACTTTTTCCAGATGTTGTTTTGAGACGACCGCGCCGACTTTGGTTGAATCGTCAAGCGGATCACCGATTTTCAAATGCGAAACTTTTTGGACAAAATCGGTTTTAAATTTTTCATAAATTGATCTTTCTACAAAAATCCGCGAACCGCACAAGCAAATTTGCCCTTGATTTGAAAACGAAGAAAGCACGGTTGTTCGCAGCATTTCCTCATAATTGCAGTCGGCGAAAATGATATTCGGATTTTTCCCGCCGAGTTCGAGTGAAAGTTTTTTAAACATCGGCGCGGCGATTCGGGCAATATCCTGCCCGGTTTTAGTGCCGCCCGTAAATGAAATCGCTTTTGTCTCTTTGTGCGAGACAATTGCGCTCCCGGCTTTTGCTCCAAGCCCATGAACAATGTTCAAAACTCCGGCTGGCAATTCGGCTTCAATACAAAGTTTTGACAACAGATGAGCCGTCATCGGCGTAATTTCCGAAGGTTTGGCGACGACGCAGCAACCGGCAGCTAAGGCGGGCGCGATTTTCCAGCTAAACAGATAGAGCGGCAAATTCCAGGGCGAAATGCAGCCAACCACGCCCAATGGTTGACGCAGAGTGTAATTAATCGCTTGCCCGACGGTTTCGTGTGCTTCCGTCGCCGTGTGCATCGCGGCGGTCGCGTAAAATTTGAAATTGGAAACGGCGCGCGGAATATCAACCGCTTTGGCAAGAGTTTTCGGTTTGCCGTTATCAACGCTTTCCGCTTCAGCCAAAGAATCCAAATCGCGCTCGATCAGGCTCGTAACGCGCATTAAATGGTCGTGCCTTTGTTCCGCCGACATTCTCGACCAAACGGGAAACGCCACTTGCGCCGCCGCGACTGCTTTTTCAATATCGCGCTCGTCCGAATCCGCGATCAAACTGTAAACTTCGCCGGTCGCCGGATTGTAATTATCGAGATATTCGCCGGAAACGGGTTTGACAAGCTGACCGTTAATGTAATTTTCAAGTTTTAGCATTTTCCTTGAGGTGAAAACGTAGTTTTTAAGCCTTGCCAACAATGCTTTACAATACCAAAGAGTATGTTAGTTCAATCAAAGTCTAATTTGTGCTTCTTCGACCAGCATTTTATTCACCTCTTTGGCTGTAGATTATAGCCGTTATAACTCGAAATCTAAACAATCAAGCTGAAAGGATTTGTTGTTTCATGATCGGAAATTTAACATTATTCTTTTCGGCAAATTCAATCGCTTCTTCATAACCCGCGTCAACGTGGCGGACAACGCCCATTCACGGGAAGGGCAAGAGAATTTTTTGATTATGCCAATGTATAATTGAGAATGACTAAATTTTAATTGTCAGAATTTCCTGGAGCCGACAAAGAAATTACCGAACGCATCGCAATCAACATATCATCAAGCAGATAGGTCGGGCGGATGTATATAATACAAGTATAATCGCCGGAATTGTCGAATCTTTTTTGTAGATCAAGATTAAATTCGCGCAGCGGATGCTCTGCATTTACTTCTTTCGACGTATCAATTTGATAATACTGCCCCAGCCAATTTAGCAGATAAATTTTTGATTCTTGTTCGTTATTCAATCGGTGAAAATTATCCAGCCACAAACTCATTAAATTCACGGCAAAACGTGAGGCGGCTAAGATATTTTCCAACTGCGACCACATCTTGTGAAATGTTGTGGCTCCTTCGGTGTCATATATTGTCGGTTTGTTTGCGGATTGACTGTTGAAAAAATAAGGTTTAACGCCTAAATCGTCAATCAGCGGCATAAATCCCTGATTTGATATGGCAGGGAAATGACGAGATAAATCCGCGTCAAGCGAATGCCTTACACTTTTACCGTTTGCTTCGCTCATTAAACAACATAAATCTTCAACCGCGCCGTCGCTGTCAATTCCGCGCATTTTGCCGAGCCAGCTTTTCTCGTCGTAAGCCCGCGCGACACAACCGGCAAAAGCAAACGCCGCGTTTCCCCAAAGCAAATCCCGTTTTTCCGCTGATTCTCGAAAGACGAAATTTTTATCAATTTCATAAGGTTCGCGCAATAATATATGCGGCATACATAATCCGACATAACGCGCGTTTGCCGTTTTGCGGAAGCTGTTCCAACGATCATACTGCGTCGAAAGGCAATGGCGTGACATATCCCGCGTTGCATCAACTTCCGCAAAACTCTCCCAATAAAACATCGAAGGCGAAACTCCCGCCACAAAAGGGGCGTGCGCTTTAGCGGAAATTTCAGCCATATTTTCAATCACCGTCATATCTTGAGGAAGATGATCAAATTCATACGCGCCGATTAGTAAACCGAACGGTATGTCAAAACCTCTTTGGTAGATGTCGGAAAAAACTTTTTCGTAAATTGCCGATTGTTCGATTTCCTCCGCCCGTTCAAAATTTTTGAGCAGATCCCTTTTTCCCGCTTGAAATATCTTTATCTTGACCCGCAAACTCGACTCTTTTTGGTTAACGAGATGATAAAGCCCGCACCAAGTCGCTTCCAAAGATTTAAATTCGGGATGATGGAAAATTTCATCGAGCTGAAGATTGATAATTTCATCAATCGCGGCAATACTTAGCGAAATTTCTTCGATGGTTTCAAAATGGTCAAATTGAATTTCGGACATTTTGTAAATTACCTTTTAATTTTTCATCGGGATTTTAACATCATTCTTTTCGGCAAATTCAATCGCTTTCTCATAACCCGCGTCAGCGTGACGGACGACGCCCATTCCAGGATCGGTGGTTAAAACTCGTTCGATTCTGCGCGCGGCTTCCGGCGTGCCGTCAGCGACAATGACTTGTCCGGCGTGCAGAGAGTAACCGATGCCGACTCCGCCGCCGTGATGGAGGGAAACCCAAGTTGCGCCGCCGACCGCGTTAATCATCGCGTTTAAATAAACCCAATCGGCGATGGCGTCAGATCCGTCTTTCATGGCTTCGGTTTCGCGGTTAGGTGACGCGACTGAGCCGCAATCGAGGTGATCGCGTCCGATGACAATCGGTGCGGAAAGCTCGCCGCTGGCGACCATTTCGTTTAATTTTAGTCCGGCTTTTGCCCGCGCGCCGTAACCGAGCCAGCAAATTCGGGCTGGAAGCCCTTGAAATTGCACTTGTTCCTGCGCCAGTGTCAGCCAGCGCGATAAATGATCGTCATCCGGGAATAAATTCATAATCGCTTCGTCGGTTTTGTAAATATCTTCAGGGTTGCCCGATAGCGCAACCCAGCGAAAAGGTCCTTTGCCTTCGCAAAAAAGCGGGCGAATGTAGGCGGGAACAAATCCCGGGTAATCAAAAGCGTTCTCGACTCCGTAATCTTTGGCGCGTTGGCGCAAATTATTGCCGTAATCAAAAACGATTGCGCCGCGTCGCCGGAATTCGAGCATCGCTTCGACGTGTCGCGCCATTGAATTCATCGCTCGTTTTTCGTATTCGGCTTGATCAGATTCGCGTAAAACTTTGGCTTCGGCGACTGACATACCGGCGGGAATATATCCGTAAAGAACATCGTGCGCCGAAGTCTGGTCGGTGACGACATCTGGAACAACATTTCTTTCGAGCAATCGCCAATGAATTTCCGCCGCGTTGCCTAAAAGCGCAATTGATTTCGCTTCTTTTTTGTCGGTAAATTCTTTGACGAGGCGCAACGCATCGTCCAAATTTTCGGCGGCAAGATCAACCTGTTTGAGCTGCAACCGGCGATCAATCCGCCATTGGTCAACTTCGACGAGCAAACCGACGCCGCCGTTAAAAGTAATCGCCTGTGCTTGCGCTCCGCCCATTTCACCGAGACCGGCGGTCAAAACAAATTTTCCCTCTAGCGTTCCCCAACCGTGTTGTTTAGCGAGACTGCCAAAAGTCTCGTAAGTACCCTGCAAAATGCCTTGCGTGCCGATGTAAATCCAGCTTCCGGCCGTCATTTGCCCGTACATCATTAAGCCTTCGCGTTCGTATTTATCAAAATTCTCTTGTGTCGCCCAATGCGGGACGATGTTTGAATTGGCAAGCAAAACGCGGGGCGCGTCGGGATGCGTTTTGAAAATTCCAACAGGTTTTCCCGATTGCACCATTAACGTTTCGTCGGGTTCAAGATTGCGTAAACTTTCAAGAATCGCATCAAACGATTCCCAATTTCTGGCGGCACGACCGCGTCCGCCGTAAACAATTAAATTGTCAGGGTCAAACGCGACATCAGGGTCGAGATTGTTTTGAATCATCCGGTAAGCGGCTTCTATCAGCCAATTTTTACAAGTCAATTCTGTGCCGGTCGGCGATTTAACAATTTGTTTCATAAAATTCTAGCAAGTCATAAATTTTCAGCAATTTAGTTTAAGAAAGATTTGGAGAAAACCGTTTTCTGCGTTAGATTGGCATTGAATTTTCAACCGTTTTCGCTCAAACCAGCAAATTTTATCATGTCCGATTACAACGAAAGATTAAATCAACTGCAAGCGCGGCTTGAGAAAATGGTCGAATATCAAAATTATTTTTATCGTGAAATTAATCTTATTCGCGACCAGATAAATTCTCTGAAACAAGCCGCTACTCCTTCTGCGGAAGCTAGACCAAAATTTGAACATACATACGAACCACCCAACCGACCGCCTCCGGTTGAAGAAAACACTGTTGTCAATCAAACGCCGCCCGTTGGCGAGCGTCCAATTGTATGGGGCGAACAATCAAAGACAACCGGCTTTGACTACAAACCAAAATCTGCAACTGCGCCAGGTTTTCAGGTTCAACCAAGAGAAAGATCGGGTCTCGAAGAATTCATCGGCAGAAATTTAATCAGCATCGTCGGTATTATCATCACGATTATCGGCGTCGGGATTGGCACCAAATACGCCATTGATAACAATTTAATCAGCCCGGCGATGCGAATTTTAGCTGGTTATTTGTTTGGGGCGGGACTCTTTGGAATCGCCGTTTGGCTCAAAGAGAAATATCTGAATTTTAGTGCGGTACTGCTCAGCGGCGCGCTCGCGATTCTGTACTTTATCACTTATTTTGCTTACGCTTTTTATGGTTTAATGCCGCAAACACTGGCGTTTGTGCTGATGTTGCTCGTGACAATCGCAACGGTCGGCGCAGCGCTTAATTACAATCGCCAAATTATTGCGCATATCGGGTTGGTCGGAGCCTACGCCGTGCCGTTTTTGCTCAGTGGAAACAACGGAAGCGCGGCGATTTTATTTGCCTATATCGCAATTATCAATTTTGGCGTTCTCGCCGTTTCGATTAGAAAATACTGGAAACCGCTTTTTTACACGTCTTTTGGTTTTACCTGGTTGATTTACGCCGCTTGGTATTTGACGGGGTACCGGCCCGCCACCGATTTATCGCTCGCGATCACGTTTCTGACTGTATTTTTCCTGACTTTTTACACAACTTTTATCGCCTACAAATTAATTGCCAGAGAAGAATTTGGGGCTGAAAATGTTTTTCTGCTGCTCGCTAATTCTTTTGTTTTTTACGGTTTGGGCACGGCGGTAATTGCCAGTCAGCCGGGCGGCAACCAATATTTGGGTTTGTTTACCATCGGCAACGCCGCCTTGCATTTTGCTGTGGCTGCAACCGCCAAAAAATATGCATTGGTTGACGCGGGAAACATTAATTTCCTCGCCGCGCTCGGACTGGTTTTTGTTACGCTCGCGATTCCGGTTGAACTAAGAGGACATTGGATCACGTTAATGTGGACGGCGGAGGCTGTGATTTTATTTTGGCTGGGGCGCACCAAGCATTTGCCGCTCTATGAATATTTTTCATACCCGCTGATGGGTTTGGCGTTTCTCAGCTTGCTCAAAGATTGGGCAACGCCGGTTCTGATGGACAATTATTCTCTCAACACGCCGATTTTAAATGCCGGATTTGCGACTACAATTTTGTTTGTCGCCGCCTTTGGATTCATTTACTACGTTTACAAAAATCACCAGGCGGCGGTTGAAAATTCATTTGATTCAATTGCTAAATATGCGCTGCCGACAATTATTTTAATCGCCCTTTACAACGCCTTTCGCATTGAAATCGGCAATTATTTTGAATCCGAAATTGCTCGTACCGCACTTGCCCTTTCAGACGGCTCTCGATCAACCGACAATGATTTACATTTTTTTAGTTTTATTTGGCAGCTAGATTATTCGATGTTTTTTCTGACAGCTCTGTCAATCGCCAACGCCAGAAAAATTAAAAGCGATCTATTGGGATTAATCACGTTGGGTTTGAGCAGTGCTACTTTGCTATTCTTTTTGACCGGCGGTTTGTACGTTTTAGGCGAACTCCGCTCAAGTTATTTGTCGCAAGCCGACTCAAACGTTTTTAGTCGCACAAGCTTTCATCTTGTTATCAGATATCTATCATTCCTTTTTGTCGCAGGCTTGATAATTGCCGCTTATAAATACATTGCGGAATCGCTTGATAATCGTTTTCCTGAATTAAAGCTAAATGCCGCGTTTGATTTTGTCTTTTACGTTGCGCTGTTCTGGCTCGCCAGCAGCGAACTTTTAAATTGGGGAGCAATTTTGCAAATTAGCGATTCAGACAAACTCGGTTTGAGCGTTTTGTGGGGAATTTATGCGCTCTGTTTAGTTATTGTCGGAATTGCACAACGAAAAAAATATCTGCGCATCGGGGCAATTGTTTTGTTTACCTTTACGCTCATCAAACTTTTCTTTTACGACATTGCTACGCTCAGCACGATTTCAAAAACCATTGTCTTTGTCTCGCTCGGAATTTTGCTCTTGATAATTTCGTTTTTGTACAACAAATACAAGCATTTGATATTTGACGAAAGCGAAGCCAGCGTTTAACGGGAGAACCGAAGCGTCATCGAATAAGTTAACCAATAGAGGCCGCAAATTGGCAATTGTATCGAGAGCGAGGGGGCGGACATCCTGCTGAAAAACGAGCGATTGCATTCGGACAAATTGTTGGGCGAGCGACGAGCAAGACTCAACGAACCAAAATTTTGTTTCGTTATTGTTTTTAATAAATAAAAGCGGGTAAAGTGGCAGCATGAGGTTCAAACTTCCGGCGATTCCGTCGCCGCAATTAATCACGGCTTTGCGCTCTTATAATTTACTGCCCGCAATTATTTTCCTGCCGACCCGCCGCAAGTGTGACGAAGCGGCGGCCGAAGTTGCTCTCTTTGCCAAATCCGGTAAAAATCAGCCGGAGGCAAACTCAAAATTGGCGCAAACAAACCTGGAAAGGATGGAGAAACGGCGCGCTTTTGTCCAAGAGTATATTGAGCAATTTCCCGAAATTAAGTTTCACAAACATCGCAATTTCGTCATTCGCGGCGGAGTCGCTTCACATCACGCCGGGCATATTCCGGCGTGGAAACTTTTAATAGAAAAGTTGATGGCGGGCGGATTGCTCGATGCTATTTTTGCAACTTCGACCGTCGCCGCCGGAGTTGATTTTCCCGCCCGAACGGTTGTTATCAGCCAAGCCGACACACGCGGCAATGATGGCTGGCGACCGCTGCGCGCCTCGGAATTGCAACAAATGACCGGGCGCGCCGGACGACGCGGACGTGATAACGTGGGTTTTGTCGTTCTGGCTCCGGGCGTTCATCAGAATCCGCAACGCATCGCTCAGCTACTGCGTGCCAAACCCGACGATTTAAATTCGCAGTTTCGTGCGACTTATTCGAGTTTATTAAATTTGCTCGACGCTTACGGCAGTTTCGAGCAGGTTCGAGCAATTGCTGAGCGCTCGTTCGCTTTTCGCGAGACGGCTCAGCAAATCGCCAAACTCGAACAAACTAAGGAAACCCGCCGGAAATTTATCTTGGAAAAATTAGCTGAAAGTGGATTTACAATTGGGTTGGACGAAGTGCGCGGGCTCGAACGGCTGGCTAGCGCGCGGATGCGTCTTCAAGAACGGCTGCCGGAAACCAGATTTGAAATGCGCCACAAATGGCTCGTGGAAAACGTGCAGCAAGGGCGCATCGTCACGCAAGGGCGCGGCGGCAAACGCTACTTTTTAGTGCTGCAAAAACACGGTGAAAAAATTATTGCGATGCGTGACGACGGGCAGGGAACTTCGTTTGCCCTCGCGCGCATCAATCGGATTTATACCAAAAAATATCCGCTTCATGAACAATCGCTTGACCAATTTTTCTACGATATTGAAGAAGGTCGCAATCCAGCACTGGACGAGCCGCGCAAACCCGGCAAGGATGAGTACGAAGACGAAGCGGCAGTCTTGATCGGTGAATTAATAGAAAAACTGCCACCTAGCGATTTAACTAAAACTCAGCGTGCCGGATGTTTGCAAACACTGTGGGAGTTTTTTGACGATGCCGACTATCTCGAAAAATCTGAACGCGACATAGAAAATCTGCGCAGCCAAATTTGGCTTCCGTTTGAACGCAAAGCTCAAGTTTTGCAGCATTTCGGTTATCTGAATTTTTCTCAGCAAAAGGTGACGGAAAGCGGCAAATGGCTGGCAGATGTCCGCGTTGACCGACCGCTCCTGGTGGGCGAAGCGCTGCGCTCAGGATTTTTTACCAATTATGAGCTGCCGCAAGTCGTTGCTTTAATGGCTGCTCTGGCATCGGACTCGGATAGGAATTTTGGCGAGCTTGCGCTCGAAGACAATATTTTGGAATTGCTTGGCGAGTTTGAAACCGTTGCTTTTGAAGTTGCCGGACAAGAGCTAAAAATGGGTGTGGATCCCACACCGGATTTGAATTTTTCGGCGGCGGCAACGGCGGCTTTTTGGGCTAATGAAGATGTAACTTGGGACTATTTAGTTAGGGAAACCCGCGCTGAAGAAGGCGATTTAGTGAGAATGCTGTCGAGAACCGGTGAAGCCTTGCGGCAGGTTGCCGCGCTTAGAGAAACTCAGCCTGCTGCAGCCGAGGTTGCTCGACGTGCCGCCGAAATAGTTTTGCGTGAACCAATTCGCTAGAGTTTCAAGTTTGGAGCGGCGTTTGTTAATCTATTCACGAGCGTTGTTTTTAGCATCTAAATTTTTGGATTGATAAGCAGAGATAAATTATGCAAGTTTTACTGGCAGATGAATTCGGGTTTTGTTTTGGAGTGGAACGCGCGGTAGAAATGGTCGAAAAGGCATTGGGCGAAGGCGATACGGTTCGCACGCTTGGACCATTGATTCACAACGCGCAGGAAATGGACAGGTTAGCGACTGAAGGCGTCACGACGATTTCCGAGCCCGTTCAGATTCAGCGCCACGAAACCGCCGTCATTCGCGCTCACGGCGTTACTCCGCAAGTTGAAGCGGAGTTGCGCGAAAAAGCGGCGAAAGTTGTTGACGCAACTTGCCCGTTTGTGACCAAAGTGCAAAAGCTCGCCGCGCGCGCCGCCGCTCAGGATCGTCATGTAGTCGTTGTCGGAGACCCCAAGCACCCTGAAATGATTGGCGTTTTTGGTTATGCTCCAAGCCACTCCTTTGTTGTTCGTGATGCCGCCGAAGTAGCTGCCTTGCCAAATCTTAACAGTCCTTTAGTAGTTTCGCAGACGACGATCAAACTTAAAACTTTTCTTGATGTCGCCGAAGCCGTCAAACAAAAAGCGACTGGCGAAACACAAATCGTCAATACAATTTGCTCGGCAACGCGCGACCGGCAGGACGCAGCCCGTGCTTTGGCCGGTGAAGTTGACGCTTTTTACATTATCGGCGGGCGTCACTCTTCAAACAGCGTCAAACTGCTGGCGGTTTGTCAGGAGCAATGCGAAAAGAGTTTTCTGATTGAAACGCCTGATGAAATTAATATTCAAGATTTGTGCGGTGTAGATAGAGTCGGCGTGACGGCAGGCGCTTCGACTCCGAAATGGTTGATTGATGAAGTTGTCGCGAAACTTGAAGGAATTGACAGGTAATTGAAATTTGAGTGGGAATCTGATGTTTGTTGAGAAATAGTCAGAAAAATAACTCTTTTATATTGCAAAAAAAGAGGCAGCTTTATTAAAAGCTGCCTCTTTTTTTGCTTTATCTTTCCTGTTTATTGTTCGTTATATTTGGGCATCGAAATTGCCTGATTGAGAACTACTCCGAATTCAGTTCCGGATTTGACTTCAGCGTTTTCGCCTTTAGTTTGGTTTTCACCGATCAGACCGCCGACGCCGCCGATAATACCGCCGATCAAAGCGCCTTTACCGCCGCCAACCGCACCGCCCAAAATCGCGCCGCCTGCCGCGCCGCCGCCGATGAAAATTGGTTTGCGATATTTCATTTTGTCGCCTGAAGCCGTGCCTTCGTTGTTGCTTTTGGCATCTTTGCTGTCAAGATCTGCGAGTGAGCCGTTAATTGAGCGGGTTGCTCCGTTAGGCAATCTAACTTGAACAAACGAAACATCAATCGTGCCAGGTTTACCGCCTTTGCGAGCTGCTGTTACGGCAGTGACCCTGCCGATAATTGTGCTGCCTTCGGGAATTACTACTGTCCCGTTAGTTGAATAAACCGGTTCAACTGTCCTGGTCTCAAAACTGTCGCCAACTCTGGCAGTTTTTGAATTTATTGTGTCTTCCATCCGAACGCGGATTTTTGTGTTTGACGCTACTGAGTAAAGCGCAACTCTCGGCGCTGCCACAGTGCGCCTGACAACACGCGGTTTGGCGCGGCGACGGGTACGGGTTTGCGCATCCGCCGTAAAAGTCATTCCGAATAGCAATGTCGCCAGCATTAAAAATCCTGAATAACGCAGAGTGTTTTTTAAACTAAAACTTTGAAACATTTTTCTCCTCCAAATTTCTTCAAATCTTTGTACTAATTCAGTCGGGCAAAGAAATTATGCTTTGCTTTATGTTGTTGCTTACGGGAAATATCTTACAACAATAAAATATTTCCGGTTAGCTGATTATTTTTAGGAGAGTAAGAAAAAGATGACAAGTGCGAGATGAAAGATGTATCAAAAAATAATGGCAGCGATAAGAATGCTTGATGATAGCGATTAAATAGAGCAATTAAACCCATGTTCAAGCATTCCCCTGCACTGATTAAGCTTCCGGGCGACTGCCCGTATATAAAATCAAATTCTTCGGCTCAATAGTCTTCTACAATAAAAAGAATTGTTCTGTCTAGTAGTGAACAAAATAATTCTTTTTTCGCATCTTAACCCTCGATGTCACAGGAAAGTTATTGATTGCCGTGCAATTACCGTCTCTATTGTTTTAGTAATCATCGCCAACGGCAAATTCAGGGCTTTCGTCTTGAACGCGAATAATAAAATCAACTGCATCGCGCGGACTGTCGGTAATATGCAACAGGTGCAAATCGTCTTCGTTGATATTACCGGCTTTGAGCATCGCCGAGCTGATCCACTGCACCAGCCCCTGCCAGTATTGCGAACCAAACAAAACCACCGGAAAGTTGCGAATTTTACGAGTTTGAATCAAAGTCAGCGATTCGAACAATTCGTCCATCGTTCCGTAACCGCCGGGAAAGATAATATAGGCATTACTATATTTGATAAACATCGTCTTGCGGACAAAGAAATAATTAAACGAAAGCGATTTTGTCTGGTATGGATTAGGACTTTGTTCAAACGGCAGCTCGATATTGCAGCCGATTGATTTGCCGCCCGCTTCAAAAGCGCCCTTATTAGCGGCTTCCATAATTCCGGGTCCGCCGCCGGTAATCACGGTAAAACCTGCTTTGGCAAGCAGCGCGCCAGTTTCCATTGCGGCTTGATAATAACGATCTTTGGAGTCGGTTCGAGCCGAGCCGAAAATAGAAACGCCGCGCGTGACATACGCCAGTTCGTCAAAGCCTTCGACGAACTCGCCCATAATTTTAAAGACACGCCACGAAGCAGAAGGTTTGAAATCGCCGATAGGAGTTTCGAGCAGTTTTTCGTCCTGAGTCGCCGGTTTGTTGCCGTGCGTAGCTTCGGCTTTCATTTGTGAATCGGATTTTGGAGTTTTTGCCACATTGTTAAAGTGCAAAGTGCAGAGTGCAAAACGCAAAGTGGAATGACAATCACTTTGCGTTTTGCACTCTGCACTTTGCGCTAGTTAAATTCCCATAATATTGTAACCGCAATCAACATAAATTGTTTCGCCAGTGATAGCCGACGCCAGATCACTGCATAAAAAAAGCGCGGTGTTGCCAACTTCAGCTTGACTAACATTGCGCCGCAGCGGAGCTTTTTCCGCTGTGTGTTTGAGCATTGCCGAAACGCCGACTCCTGCCGCCGCCAAAGTTTTGATAGGTCCTGCGCTGATGGCGTTAACGCGAATATTGTCTTTGCCCAAATCAGCGGCAAGATACCGCGTCGAGGCTTCGAGCGCCGCTTTTGCCACGCCCATCACGTTGTAATTTGAGACGACTTTTTCCGCTCCGTAATAAGTCATAGTGACGATGCTGCCCCCCTCTTTCATCAATGGGCGGGCGGCTTTTGCCAATTGAGGAAGCGAAAACGCCGAGATTTCCATGGCGGCTAAAAATGCTTCACGCGAGGTCTCGACAAATTCACCCTCAAGAGCTTCGCGCGGCGCGAAAGCGATTGAATGAATTAAAAAATCAAGCTTGCCAAATTCTTTGCCAATCGTTTCAAAAACCGCTTCGACTTCCTCGGGTTTAGTGACATCGCACGGCAAAAGCAGTGATTCGGGCATTTCAGCCGTGGTCAGTTTGACAATATTTTCTTTGAGCCGCTCGCCTTGATATGTAAACGCAAGCCTGGCGCCAGCTTCGTGCGCGGCATGAGCGCAAGCCCAGGCAATTGAACGGTGATTCGCAACGCCAAAAATGATTCCTGTTTTTCCTTCAAGCATAATAAGCGGTGAGCAGTGAGCGGTGAGCAGTAAACGGTTTTTGTTTTTTGCTCACCGCTCACTGCTCACTCATTCAAAAATGTGTGTTGTAATTGTTCAAAATTAAAAATCGGAGCATCAACTTCAACCGGAGCATGAGCGCGAATTTGTTTCTTTAATTTTTTGTGGAACACTTCTTCGTCGCTCGGTGACAGCTGAGTAATTAAAATTAGCACCAGCATTATCTTCGCGTCAGGATGCAATAGCTTGACACGCTGATTGGCATAATCAACTTTGTCATAAATTGCCGCCAGACGTTCGGGAGGAAACTCCGGCGCAGTTAAAAATTCGACCTCAATGCAGGAAATTGTTTTGCCTTTGATTGCGACGGCGTCCAGCGGTACGCCTTCGAGAACGCGGTGACGCAGGAGAGGCAAATGGTAAATAATTTCAATTTGCCGGAGAGCCAAATCTTCCGCAATAACATAAGCCGAACGCACGTCGGGACGATTTGATTCTGGCAACCCAAGCGCATTCATAATCGCCGAAACAGCCAGGTTCAGCTTGCGTTTTTGTTGTTCGGGAGTCATCGGCGACAATACAAAAGGTTCACCGGGTGACGTTGAATTAAATTTTTTGCGTTGAGAGAACAGGTATTCAATGGAAAATGGAAAACTGAAAATAGAAAACTGAAAATCAGAGGTTAAACTTTCAATCCTGATAAATTATTTTGGCTGATTTAAAACAATTTTCCATTTTCCATTTTCCATTTTCAGTTTTTTGATTATTTCTTGCTGTCAATCAATTTTTGATAATCGCCTTCCTCAACCCATTTAAGAATTTCGGAAACGCGCCAAACCGGAAACGGGTGGCTCATCCCCGAAGACAAAATATCTGCCCAAAAACGGTCGAGTTTTTTCTCGTCGTAATTTTTCTGAAAATCCCTCGCTTGCAGCAAAAACTGCTCGTAATCAACCTTGGTTGCAAAAGTTCCGCCGCACAATTTCATCATTGTTCGTCCGATGATGTGCGGGTCTTGAACGACGAGCAACGCCGCCCGATCGCACGATAATTCTGCCCGCCGCGCCCAAGCAAGAAGCGCGCCGCGCATCGTTGCAGTAATTAATTCTTTGATAATTCCGACAATCGGCGTCGCTGAGAGGGCAACGGTGGCGAGCGCTTCGATCAGACGCGCCGCCGTCAAATAAAGAACATGTTCGGCATGAATATGTCCGACTTCATGAGCGACAACCGCCAAAACTTCTTCGTCGGAAAGGCGTTCAATCAAAGATGAATGAAGCACAATTACGGGTTTATCAACGCCGCCCGTAAATGCGTTAACAATCGGGTTTTGCTGGACGTAAAGCTCCGGCATATCAACGCCTAAAGTTGTACAGGCGATTTGAAGCTTTGCGTGCAAATCAGGGCACTGCGTCGGCGTGACTCGCACGGCTGACGCCATAAACGAGACGCGAATCGCGGATTCGCCCGTGAGCGAGAGCAGCTTTTTGAGCGCCGTATCAATTCCAGGAATTGCCCGGAGCGCGGCAAGAGCGCGGCTGTCTTCGGGATGAATGTAGTCGTGTTTGCTCAAATCGGCAAACTTTTTATGCGGTTTGTCCGACAACGGCAGACGACAACGCCCGCAAACCGCATTGCCATTTGTGTCTTCCGGACGCACAGCGTTGCGCTGACCGCAAAACCGGCAACGAATCGAATCAGAAACTGTAGAACCTTCCATATATTTTAAAGTTTAGTTTAGCA
>JBDTZD010000040.1:0-14645 GCA_040005335.1 Pyrinomonadaceae bacterium
AAGATTCGTTTGATTGTTTCTGCTCGTCAATCTGTTTTTGCTGCGCTTCGATTTGTAGCTGCTGTTCCTGCGCGGCATTGATTAGCACCACGCCAACGCGGTCGTATTTGACGCCTTCGACCTCGCCTTTCGCGTTGCGCGTGATAAGCAACGGCTCGACCTCGGCTGCTTCTTCCGCCACCAACCCAAAATCAAGCATTCCGCCGTCTTTCCAGTTGAATGAGACAGGTCGCAGTTTGCCGATTAAACTCAAACCCGAACTGAACCGATTGATGTTTTCTTTGTAGCGAATCGAAGATGAACAAGTCGAGATTTGATTTGAGGCATTGCGGCAGAGAGATGTCGAACCTGCCGCCCCAAGCGCGTTAATCGCTAATACGCCGCCCGATGAAATGCTCACCTGTGTAGCGTTGTCTTCGCGGAAGAAAATTTTGCCGCCCGCCGGACGGTTGATTATTGTATCCGCGCCATCGCCCAAGAGCGAATAGTTGCCGCAGCCGGACAAAGTTGTGCCAAAGCCGACACCGGCAAAGCCGGACGTGCAACCCGCATCGCCCATCAAAATCTGACCGCCGTTGGCGGCAATATGGAGGCGTGCGCCGGGCGAGGTAGTCCCGATGCCGACGTTTGTATTCGAGCCGCCGTTGACACCGCTGATACCACCCAGCACAAGCGAGTTGCTTTGCGTTACCTTTGACCTAAAACCAATTGCCGTAGCATTACTAATCCCATCGCTTACATCGGCAGAATTCCCAAAAATGGATAAATTAAAACCTGTCACATTTGTACGACCTGCATTATCTCCGAAAAATGAGTTACTAGAACCGGTTGTATTACTGCCACCTGCGGTACTTCCGAAAAATGAGTTACTGGAACCGGTTGTGTTCCTTAGACCGGTGCTCGCTCCAAAAAAAGAATTGTTGGAAGCGATTGTGTTATTAAGGCCTGCTGAAGCGCCAAAAAATGAATTATTTCCGCCAGATGATATTGATGAACCCGCGCCAAGCCCAACAGCTAAATTAAAAGCACCGAATGTACTGAGGATTCGGCTACCATTAAGATTGAATTGTGTCGCGGCGTTTATAATATTGCCCGACAGGGTTCCTCCCGCGGTGCCGTTGCCGCTGATGTTAAAGTTTGAAGATGCTTGTTGCGTCGAATTGTTTTGAATATAGTTCGGGCTGTTCGGCAATGGGTTTCGTGAATCGGATAATCTTGTATCACCCGTCAAGATATATTGATTTGCCGTCACGCCGCCAAGTTGCGCGGCGTTGGTCGCGGTCGTGGCATTTAAACTCGTAATCGAATACGGCGCGCTCGTTACAGCTTGACGCGGACTAAGCGGAGTAAAAGCTCCGCCGCCGGATTGTCTGACGTGGATTTCAAGAAACCGGTTAGCGCCGGGAAACTGACTGCCAAAATTCAATTTGACGCTAAACACTCCGTTGACAACCGCGACGTTGGTTTGCGTAAGAGTCACCCCAAACTGCGTTCCGCCCGAGAGAGCGTCAAAAAGCGAAAACTCAAAATCGAAATTTCCGTTAGCAGGCGCTGAAGCATTTTGCAATTGACCCTGAAATGTAAAATCCGTTGTTTGCGCATAGATAGCTCGACCAGACCATAAGCTAAAAAACACTAAACCGATTATCAAATAATAATTTTTCTTCATACCTTCTCTCCTTTTTTTGAAGTAATTTGAAACACTTTTTCAATAACAAGTTTCAAAACTCCTTTTGCATTGTTTCGAGCGATTTACGGCAAACCAGCAAATGCCCGTTTGCCGTTTCCAATAAGTGAACCAACCGCGCATCAACCAGCTTCAAAATTTCCCAGGCGCTTTTGCCCAGAAAATCAACTGCCTCATCGAGCGTCAACATTTCGACCTCCGCCGCGCAGTCGGAACAAAATCCCCGAACCGCGCTTTTGCCATTTGTCCGCACTGTAAAAATTTCGTAACTTTCGGTCGTGATCAGAATTTTCTTTGAATTTGGCATCTCTTGCTTTACAATGAGCGGCGACGAAAACAATTTAATTTGTCGGTTCAAATCGCCTCCGCCAAAGCCGCGTCAACATTTCATCAATTGATATCTGGCATTAAAGCTCAGGGTTAAATCAGAGTCTTGAGTTTTTCCTCAGTTATTTCTGATTTGTTTCTGAGAGGTCGTATATGCAGCGAGAAATCACATATTTACGCGAATTTGGGAATTGTCGGCTGGATCTGGAAAAGAAAGTTTTATGGCACGAGCAGGCTCTGGTTCAGCTTCCGCTCAAAGCCGTCGAGCTGCTCTGCGTATTGGTGGAAAGCAATGGCGAAATCGTGACCAAGGAAGAAATCTGGCGACGCGTCTGGCAGAATTCTTTTGTCGAAGAAACAAATCTCACTCACAACATTTATTTGCTCAGAAAAACCCTCAAAGATTTAGGTGCCGGGGATTTAATTCAAAATGTGCCGCGCCGAGGTTATCGCTTTACCGGAAAATTGCGCGAAATCCCCGATTATCCAATCGTCATCGAGAGACATTCTCTTTCGCGGACTTTGATCGAAATTGAAGAAGGCAACGACAAAACAAATGCAGCAGAAGAAAAAAAGCTTGCTTTGCAAAATATTTCGTCCGCAACAACGTCTCCGCGCCATCTCTCCAGCATATCGGCGTTAATAATTGCGTCAGCTTTATTAGTTGCGCTCGCAGGCAGTCTGGCAATTTGGCGTTCTCAAACTGCTGCAGCTAAAACATCAGCTGCCGAAATCAAATCAATTGCCGTTTTGCCGTTTAAGGCGATTAATTCAAACCCAGAAACTGAGCATTTGGGCTTGAGTTTGGCGGATGTTCTGATAACTCGTTTGAGCAATGTCAAGCAATTAAACGTGCGTCCGACCAGCGCGGTTTCGGCTTTTGAAAATCAGGAAACGGATTCTCTCAACATCGGCCAAAAGTTAAACGTTGACGCGGTTTTGGAAGGAACAATTTATCGAACCGAAAAACAAGTTCGCGTCACGATGCGTTTATTGAAAGTCGGTGAAAACAAGCCTCTCTGGGCGGGGCAATTTGAAAAATCATGGCAGGACGAATTAAAACTGGAAAACGAAATCGCTTTACAGGTTACTGACGCGTTGGTTCTGAATTTAAGTAGTGACGAAAAAAATGCTTTGGGCAAACGCTACACGGAAAACGCCGACGCATATCAGCTTTATCTCAAAGGTCGGTATGAATGGAACAAACGTAGTTGGGAAGGAATGATTGAAGCCGAAAGATTATTCCGCAACGCGATTGAGAAAGACCCGAATTTCGCGCTCGCTTACGTCGGTTTGGCTGACAGATTAGCTACTGAGGCGGACGCCACCGAAGCAAATCAGGTCATTGAAAAGGCTCTTGAACTTGACCCGAATCTGGCGGAAGCGCACGCTACGCAAGGCTTTATTAAAATGTTTCACGAATGGAACTGGCCGGAAGCCGAAAGCTCGTTCAAAAAATCAATCAAGCTCAATTCCGGTTACGCGACGGCGCATCATTGGTATGCGACGCTTTTGGAAATCGAAGGCAGAAACGACGAAGCCAAAGCCGAACTGCAGCGCGCTTTGGAAATCAATCCCGCGTCTTACAACTTTCTCGCCGATTTGGGACAAATTTATTACTTTTCGCACGATTACGACAAGGCGAAAGAGTATTGCCAGAAATCCCTCGAGATTTATCCCGATTTTGTCTTCGCGCATGAATATTTTTTTGATATTTACCTGCAGACTGGTGAATTTGACCAGGCGGTTGAGGAGAATTTGAAGCTTGCCAAAATCAACGCAACCTTCGCCAACCAGACCGCTGATCAAAAAGAGAGAATGGAAAAAAGTTTTGCCGGAATGAAAGAAAAATATAGAAAAGGCGGTATCCGGGGATTTTTTGCGCCGGCTGTTGAAACGGCTGACTTAAACCCGAACGTGTTTTACGGCAATGCCAAGATTTACGCTTTTTCGGGCGAGAAGGAAAAAGCCCTCGACAGTCTCGAAAAAGCGTTTCAAGGAAGAGCTTTTGCGCTGCCGTTCGTCAAAGCCGAACCGGTTTTCGACAATCTGCGCGCAGAATCGCGCTATCAGGAGATCCTGGGAAAAATGAATCTACAGTAAAACAATTACCGATTACGAGATTTTGAAAATAATCCAATTCGTAATTGGTAATTTGTAATTAATTTTTAAGCGCCCGCTGGAGCAATTTTTTCGGCAACTTCCGCTGTCGAAGCCGCCGAAATTTCATCGGCGTTTGCTTCAAGCAATGCATCATTGACGAGTTTTTCCTGTTCGAGATTGTGAATCGTGTAAGAACCGGTTGCCGGACTTGCCGACGCGGTGCGCCCGGCATAACGGGGTTCTGCGTTCATTAAACCCTTTAATCTGGGTTGAACAAACATCCATCCGCCCATGTTTTGTGGTTCTTCCTGACACCAAACGAGTTGCGTCGCATTTGGATAAGTAGCAAAAACTTCTTTTAATTTCGCAGTCGGGAATGGATAAAACTGCTCAAGCCGGACAATCGCCACTCGTTCGTCGTCTGATTTTTCCCGCGCGGTGGCCAAATCGTAATAAACTTTGCCGCTGCACAAAACAATGCGTTTGACTTTGCTGCGGTTCTTCACGCCGGCATCGTCAATAACCGGCTGAAAACCGCCATTCGTCAAATCATCCACGGTTGAAACTGCTGTCGGCAGCCTGAGCAAACTTTTCGGAGTCATGACAATCAGCGGGCGGACGATTTCCTGCTTAACTTGACGGCGGAGCAAGTGAAAATATTGTGCCGGAGTCGTCGGATAGCAAACCTGCAAATTATTTTCCGCGCAAAGCTGTAAATAGCGTTCGAGGCGGGCGCTTGAATGTTCCGGTCCCTGACCTTCGTAGCCGTGCGGCAAGAGCATCACTAGGCGACAACGCTGCTTCCATTTGTCTTCCGAGGCAGCAATGTATTGGTCAATAATCACCTGCGCTCCGTTTGAGAAATCGCCGAATTGCGCTTCCCACATCACCAGGGCATTTGGAGCAATCACCGAATAACCGTACTCGAAACCCAAGACTCCCTGTTCAGAAAGCGAGCTGTCGAAGACATGAAAGCCCGCCTCAGGCTTTTTGTCTGACTTTAGCTCGGAAAGCGGACACCAGGCTGCACCCGTGTTGGTGTCATACATTATTGCGTGGCGTTGCGAGAAAGTGCCGCGCCCCGAATCCTGCCCGGAAAGACGCACAACGTAACCTTCTTTGACAAGCGAACCAAACGCTATTGCTTCGGCAAAGCCCCAATCCATTCCGATTTCGCCAGCACCCATTTTAGCGCGCCGCCCAAGCTGGCTAACCATTTTCGGATTGATGTGAAAACCTTCTGGCACAAGCGAGATCTTATCAGCAATTTGCTTGACGGCTTGTACTGTCACCGGCGTTTCAAACACGTTTGATCCGTCTTCGTCAGGTGCCGACACGTGAAGCGTGGCTTTGTGAGGCTTAGCGGAGACAATATTTTTAGCCTTAGTCAAAATTTGCTCGTAAATTTGCACTACGCCGTCCGTCATTTCATCCAATTCTGCCTGGGTAATTGTATTCTCTTTAATAAGTTGTTCGGCATATAAATGGCGGACGCCCGGATGCGCTTTGACGCGGGCGTACATCAAGGGCTGCGTATAACTTGGTTCATCGCCTTCGTTATGTCCGAGACGGCGAAAACCGACCAAATCCAGCACAATGTCTTTGTTAAATTCCTGCCGATACTCGAGCGAGATTTGAATAACTCGAAAGGCAGCTTCCGGGTCATCTGCGTTGATGTGAAAAATGGGGAGCTGCGTCATCTGCGCAATGTCGGTCGAATAAATCGTCGAGCGAGACGCCTCGGGCGAAGTCGTAAAACCAATTTGATTGTTAATAACGATGTGAATTGTGCCGCCGACGCGATAGCCTTTCAAACTAGCAAGCTGTAGCGTTTCCATGACTATTCCCTGCCCTGCAAAAGCTGCGTCGCCGTGCAGCAAAACAGGTAAAACTGCATCAAAAACCTGTTCTCGTTCGGAGCTTTGCGCGACCAGCAATTCATCTTGTTTAGCTCGCGCCATGCCTTCGACAACCGCGTCAACAAATTCGAGATGGCTCGGGTTGCAAGAGAGATTGATCGTTACTTTTTTACCGTTAATTTGTTTTTCGCCGATTGCGCCCTGGTGATACTTAACATCGCCCTCGTCGGCTGGAAACGAAGGGTGCGATGAGCCTTCGAAAACCGTAAAGATGCGCTCAGCCATCGGATTTTTGTCAAAATCCCCGACGATGTTTGACAAGACATTGAGTCTGCCGCGATGCGACATGCCAATGTAAATCTCCGAAACTCCGCGAGTAACAGCGGATTTGACCAGTTGATCGAGCATCGGAACGGTGGTTTCGCAGCCTTCGAGCGAGAATCGTTTTTGTCCCAGATATTTCGTGTGCAAAAACTTTTCAAACTGTTCGGCTTCGATAAGTTTTAGCAGCAAATCTTTTTTAAGTTCGAGCGCGAGCGGTTCGGTATCTACAAATTGCTGGCGAATTCTCTCGCGCAGCCATTGCTTTTCTTCTTTGCTTTGAATGTGGCGATACTCGACGCCAACCTTGCCACAGTATGCACGGCGCATAATGTCTAAAATTTCGCGCAAAGTCAGTACGTCGCGCCCATGTAAACCGCCGGTGATAAATTCGCGGTCTAAATCCCAAATCGTCAAACCGTAGTTTTCGAGATCGAGTTCGGCGTTGTGCTGCATCGGCATCATATCGAGCGGATCAACGTCGGCGAGAAGATGCCCGCGCGTGCGATAAGCGTTAATAAGTTCGAGAACACGGGCTTGTTTAACGGTCTGAGCGCGGCTGTGATCCCCACCTAAAATTGCCGGATTAAAATCTTTTGCCCAGCGCAGCGGTTTGTAATGAATGTTTAAATCGCGGAAAATACCGTCGTAAAAATCGTGTTGTCCAAGCAATAGTTCGTGAATGCGAGCGAGCATTAAACCGCTCTCTGCGCCCTGAATCACGCGATGGTCGTAGGTTGAGCTGATGTTGATGACTTTGCTGATCCCGAATTGGGAAAGGGCTTCATCCGTCATCGCCGAATACTCCGCCGGATATTCGATTGCCCCGGTTGCAATAATTGTGCTTTGCCCGCTCATCAAGCGCGGAGTGGAAGCAACGGTGCCGATGGTTCCCGGATTAGTGAGCGAAACGGTGGTGCCTTGAAAATCCGGAATGCCAAGTTTGCCTGTGCGGGCGAGTTTGACAACATCTTCATAGGCGGTCAAAAAATCGGCAAAATTCATTTTTTCAGTGCCTTTGATATTGGGCACGAGCAGATTTCGCGAGCCGTCTTTTTTCTCGACATCAATCGCGAGTCCGATGTTGATGCCGCTGCGCTCTAAGCGCGACGGTTTACCGTCAACCATGCCAAAACCATGATTCAAATTCGGAAAGGTTTGCAGAGCTTTGATCAAAGCCCATGCAATCAGGTGCGTATAGGAAACTTTGCGACCGCGTTTTTTGAGATTCTCGTTGATAATTTTGCGATTTTCGTCCAATAATTTAACCGGAATCTGTCGGTTGGAAGTTGCAGTTGGTACGGTCAAACTGTCTTCCATATTTTCGACAATCTTTTTCGCACCACCGAAAATTGGTTTGACCTCAACACCTTCCAAATTTTGGACTGCGGATTTTGGATTTTGGATTGGTGCGGCTGCCTCAACTTTCGTGGTTGTAGATTGGGCGGCGCTGCCGTTAGTTGTCTGTTCAACTTTCTCAATCGGACTTTGGACTTTGGACTTTGGACTTTGGACTTCCTGCCCGCCATTGGCTAAATCTTTAAAAAACTGTCGCCAAGATTCGTCAACTAAATTCGGATCGCTCTTGTAACGATTTAAAAGACCTTCGACATAACTAGCGTTCGCGCCGAATTGCTCGGCAATCATTTCGGATAAATTTTGTTCGCTCACTTCTAGCTCACCTCGTGAATAAATTGTGCAATAAGGGTTGAAAATTTGGTTTTCCAGTTTAACATTTTCCAATTGCTGTTGCATCAAGCTAATAAAAGTTTGAAATTCAGGTAGTTTTCCGACTATTCTTAAGATAATTGCCAAGCGGCACCTCAACAAAACCGCCAAACGTAATGAATAAAAAATGCCTCCATTGTGGTTTAACCAATTTTCAATTCGCCGAAATTTGTCAACGTTGCAGTGCAAAACTTCCTCAATTTTCAAATTCACCCGTCCAAATTTCAACTGGCGATGATTTAGGTAAGAAACTGGATGCAGGAGCAATTTGGTTTTTCAAACGCTTTTTGACCGCTCTCGGAGTATCGGTAATGTTGTTAGTGATCGCCTATATTTCACTAATTTACAGCGCTGCGCAGCTTTCTGGCGATCAAAAGGAACAGGTTGACGACGCTATCAAATTGCTCGACGAGCGAGGCTTTAAACGAGAAGCCTTTTTGCTGCGCTGGTCGGCGTTTCGCGCTAATGACAACTGGTTTAATGTTTTGACTAAACATGATAATGCCTACGCTGCGACAAACTTCCCTTTTCAAATTGTCACGGTTTACGAAGATTTTTTTAAAAAGTCAGTTGATACAACCGAACGCGCCGCTATTTTGCTGCACGAAGCGCAACATTTGCAAGGCGCAGGCGAGGAAAAAGCTTACGAATACACATGGCGTAGCCGCGCCCAATTAGGCTGGACGCGGCAAGTTTATGGTCTTACTTACATTTACCTTAATGTTTTGAAATCAACCAGAGAGACTGTGCCGGAGCTATTCCAATGCGAGGACAGCATCGAACAGGACTGCAGCGAATAATTGCTACGCTCGAGGAAGTATAATTTCGAAGGTTGTCCCTTTGCCGACTTTGCTTCTAACCTCAATCGTGCCGCCGACATTTTCAACCGCGGTTTTCGCCGCGTCGAGTCCGACGCCCCGCCCCGCAACCTGAGTCAGCGTTTCGGCAGTCGAAAAACCTGGCGTGAAAATCAAATTCCGAGCCGCCGCAAAATCAAATTTGGCGGAGTCTGACTTAATCCCTAAATTTTCCTCAGCCGTCTGCGTGATCTTTCCAAAATCAATGCCGCGCCCGTCATCTTTAACGCAAACGCGAATCGAATTTGTCATTAGCTCAGCAGTGATGCGAACCATTCCGCGCATTTGTTTTTGTTTTAATAGTCTTTCGTCAGAAGGTTCAATGCCGTGTGCAACGGCATTAGTGACAAGATGAAGGAGCGCTGTCGTTAAAGCGTTAACTTGCTTTTTGGGGATTTTTAATTGTCCTCCGACAAGTTCAAATTCAATTTCTTTGCCAAGTTCAATAGCGGCGCGGCGTCCGGCGTACAAAGCGGTTGCCGCAGCCTCAGCAATTTGAAATGAGGATTTGTTGGCAAACAGAACTTGGCCGTTCCAAGAACTAATGTTTGTCAAAAAATTAGGCGACTCAGAATGAGCGGCATAAATAATTTGCAAAGCTATTTTGGCGGGTGAGATAAATTTTCCCGGAAGGGTGGCTACTATTTCGCCGTCTTGCTGCAGCCGAGAGCGCAAATTTTGTAATTTCCCTTGAAATTCATTGACGGAAAAATCAATTGCCAAAACAAAAATGTTGGCTCCGCCCGCAACGATTTGCTTTAAATGTTCTTTTTCGTTTTCGTTAAGCTTTTCTAAGAATTCGGCAGGCAAATCATCCTCGCTTGAGGAAGCGTTTTTTTTGTTGATGTTGCGTGCTAAACCTCGAATTTTGAGATGCAAATCCTCTGGCAAAGCGATAAGTTTGTTTTCACGGATGGCAATAAATACAATTTCGATTTTTTCAATTCCGGTCTCAAGCGCGTCGAGCGCCGCGTGGTTACAAACGATTTCACCGGAGCGAAGATGCTCGAGTAGATTTTCAATTTCATGAGCCAATGCCCTGATCAACTCAATTCCAAAAGCTGCCGCCGAGCCTTTTAAAGTGTGCACCTGCTGAAAAATCTGCCTTAAATGCTGGCGCGTTTGCGCTTCATCGGATGGATTCAACTCGCGCAAAAGTTCGACTTCGCGGCGCATCTCAAACAGTTTGCCGGGCGCATCACGCAGAAAACTTCCTAGAAATTGATTCATTGTTTGATGCGCGGGGTGAGCAAAATTAGATAAATCCGGCAGCTTGTTTTCGCTGCCCAAATCGGAAATAAACACTTAATCAGGCAAAGCGGTTAAATTTAAGCGGAAAAGCTTTGCTGCTTGTTCTCGCTATCTTCTGGTGTAGGCTCGTTTTCAACATTTAAATCGTTTTTAATAGCGTCGAGAATTCCATTAATAAACTGCGTGGCTTCATACGTTGAAAACCGACGAGCAATTTCAAGTGCTTCGTTAATGATGACGGTGTGCGGAGTTTTCTCAAACAAAAATTCGTAAACGGCGAGCCGCAAAATATTGCGGTCAACAATCGCCATTCGTGAAATTCGCCAGTGCTCGGCTCTCGATTTAATGCGCTCGTCAACTTTCGGCTGATTGTTTGCCGTCCCAATCACCAGCCGCGAAGCAAATTCTGCGGTCGGTTCATCATAATCCGCATCGCTTAAATCAGACCAATACCAACGCACGAGTTTTTCGGGCGCTGTTTCCGCGACATCAATTGCAAATAACATTTGCAGAGCGCATTCACGCGCTTTCCGCCTTGAACCCATAACCCCTTGAACGTCTCTCAAAAGCCGCGCACAAGCAAATTACTCGATTGCTTCGACGACTTTGTAAAGATTCACCATTTCGACTGCGACCTGTGCGGCCTCAAAACCTTTGTTGCCCGCTTTAACTCCGGCGCGATCAATCGCTTGTTCGAGCGTGTCGGCCGTAATAATTCCGTAAACAACCGGAATCCCGCTTTCGATTGCGGCTTGGGCTATACCTTTGGTTGCCGCGCCCGCGATAAAATCAAAATGGGGTGTTTGCCCTCGTAAAATCGTTCCGACACAAATTACCGCGTCAAAGCGTCCGGATTTGGAAATCTTGTCCGCCAACATCGGAATTTCAAACGCGCCCGGAACTTTGAAGATCTCGATTGAGTTTTCATCCGCGCCGAGTCTCTCGAGCGCGTCAATGGCGCCTTCAATCAATCTGGATGTCAAAAAATCGTTCCAACGACTCGCTACAATCGCGTAACGGAAACCGCCGGCTTTCAAATGCCCCTGATGAACTTTCGCTTGCAAATCGTTTTTCTCCGGCAAAAATCTTTTGCCGGATTTAGTATAGGCAGAGTTGCCAGAAACTGACAAGCAATCAAAGCTTACCCATTTGGCTTGAAACTCTTTTAGAAGAAAATCCTCTGCCTGAAATCGCAATAAGCATCAAAATAAGGCGCTCAGTTCTATGCAGAGTTGCGCAATCCCAAAAGTTAACGGTGGGAATTTCTATTTTTGGAAATTTTCGTATTTATTTCCTTACTTAGAGGTTGTTTAAATTTTGAAGTTGTCAGATTTGCTATTTGAGAATCAGTCGCCTAAGTTTTTGTTTACCACAACAAAAGAAAGGCTTTTGCGATGCCATTCGATACCGATTTAACTGATTCTCAATTGAAAATTATCATACCTTACCTTGATAACTCAAAGGAATTTCTGGGGATTGCGTGTCTTTCGGCCTCTATTTAATATCTGATGTTGCAAGTGCTGCGCTCTCCCCTAGTTAACAAAACATTACAATTTCAGATGCCAAATTCGAAAAGAAATCTTTCAAGGACAATTGAAAATGGGTGGGAAGCTGATTTTCCGCTTGAGACCTCTGACTTAAAATTAAAAGTTAAGTGTCATTCAAAGCGGCGCCTGAAAGTTTTAGTTCTTTTCGGAACACGCCCTGAAGTTATTAAACTCGCGCCCGTTATTCACCGCCTAAAGCTCGAAAAACAAAATTTCCTGACAACCGTTGTCTCATCAGGTCAACACGCCGATTTATTGACTCCGTTTATCAATCTTTTCCGCCTCAAAATTGATTATGCGTTCGGCGTCATGCGGAGAAATCAAACACCAAGTTCGGTTTGCGCAAAAATTTTAACCTTGCTAGACCGAGTCCTGAAAAAAGAAAATCCTGATATTGTTCTGGTGCAAGGGGATACGACCACAGCGCTGGCCGGGGCGATGGCAGCTTTTCACCGGGGAATTGCCGTTGGGCATGTCGAAGCCGGACTGCGTTCGGGTAACGCGGTGAGCCCTTTTCCTGAAGAAATGAACCGTCGTTTGATTTCACAGATTGCCACCTTTCACTTTGTCGCCACGCAATTTAATTATGAAACTTTAATAAATGAAGGCATCAACGCTCGACAGATTTTCGTCACCGGGAATCCGGTGGTTGACGCGCTTCAAACCATTTTGAAAAAAGCTGTTTGCAAAAGCGAAATCAATCAACTGCTGAGTGAGACACATAGGTTAAAACGGATTTTATTGACAACTCATCGGCGGGAAAGCTTTGGGAAAATCATGCATGAAAATTTACGTGTCTTGCAGGATTTTGTCGCAAGGCATGAAGATACGGCGGTTTTTTTTCCAGTGCATCCGAATCCGGCTGTCAAACAAGCTGTTCAGATTATTTTTCAAAAACATCCGCGCATTTATTTGCTCAATCCGCTTGAATATCCGGACTTTGTTACGTTAATGGCCAATTCGTGGATGGTTGTTTCAGATTCGGGCGGCGTGCAGGAGGAAGCTCCGAGTTTAGGTAAACCACTTTTGATTTTGCGCGAAAACACAGAACGCCCTGAAACAATTATGGCGGGCGCGGCACAACTTGTCGGCGATAATCCTCAAAAGCTGCTTAGATTGCTTGAGGAAAATTATGCCAATGATGATTGGGCAAATTCGCTCAAACAAATCGAAAATCCTTTTGGCAACGGAACGGCAGCGGCAAAAATCGTCGAAGCTTTGTCGGTCAGCGAGCTTTTAAAATCCCAAACTGCTGACCATTAAAATGGTTAAAACTAATTCCCAAAAACATATTTTGACCATCCTGCTTGAAGATTATTTTCAAGTCGGAGCGTTTGATCGTTTGATTCGCCAGCAAACCTGGTCGCGATTCGAGCCGCGTTATCTTCGGAATACATTGAAAGCTTTGGATTTACTTGATAATCAACAAACTAAAGCGACATTTTTTGTATCGAGCTGGATTGCCGAACAGTCGCCAGAATTAATCAGAGAAATCATCGGGCGAGGTCATGAAATTGCCAGTCGCGGATCTGACCACCAAAACCTGCAGCAAATCTCGCCCGAAGAGTTTCGCGCGGATCTACGCCGAACGCGGGAACTTTTAGAACAAACTAGCGGGCAAAAAATTAGCGGGTATCGAGCAGCAGGAAAATTGTCTTATTCAGCGGATTTATGGAAGCTGGATATGCTGGCGGAAGAAGGTTTTGCTTATGATGCTTCGTTTTTACCGACTTGGAACGCTGTCAAGGAAAATTTGCCGCGCCTTTATGCGCACGAATACACGAGCGACGCCAAAAAAATTTGGGAGCTGCCGTACTCGACCTACCGTTTGGGGAATTTTTTACTTCCAATCTCCGGCGGTAATTATTTCAGACAATTGCCCTATACGCTCCTGCGCCGCGCCGTTAGCAAATGGCACGAACAAGCAAAAGCGCCGTTCGTTTTATATTTTCATGTCTGGGAGCTTGACGTCGAACAACCGCGCATTAGCGCCGCATCATCGCTTAACAGCATCCGCCATTATCGAAAACTAGATAAAATGGCTTGGATAATCAACGAAAATTTAAGCCGTTACCAATTCACCAGCTGCGCCGATTTTCTAGAGATTAACAATACTGCCGAAGACGACAAAAATTCTCTCAAAGTCGTTAATGAAGTTGGTTTAGATACTGGAGACGCCCGGCAGGCGAAAAATCGAGAAAAAGTTTCAATCGTGATTCCTTGCTTTAACGAAGAAAAAACACTGCCGTATTTGGCCAACACGCTTCGGAGTCTCGAAGAATATCTACAGCAAACCTACGAGTTACAATTTATTTTTATTGATGACCAAAGCAGCGATCTGACTTTTGCGAAACTTCGCGAGCTTTTTAGTGCTAAACCGAACGCCATAATCTTGCAGCACGAGCAGAATAAAGGGGTTGCGGCCGGAATCATGACCGGTCTGAAAAATGCCCAGACCGATATTGTCTGCTCGATTGATGCCGACTGCACATATGATCCGCACGAATTGGCGAACATGATTCCGCTTTTGCGAGAAGGCGTCGCACTCGTGACGGCTTCTCCGTATCATCCGGCGGGCGGAGTTCGAAACATTCCGGCCTGGCGTTTATCTCTCTCAAAAGTTGCCTCATGGCTCTATCGCCAAACTTTGCCAACAAAACTCTTTACTTATACGAGTTGCTTTCGCGTGTATCGGCGGAGCGCCGTAGAAAACCTGGACTTGAAAGAAAACGGTTTTCTCGGAGTGGCGGAAATGCTCGGCAAGCTGGATTTACAAGGCGGGCGAATCGTCGAGCACCCGGCCATTTTAGATGTCAGATTGTTCGGATTTTCAAAAATGAAAACGGCGCGCACAATTCTCGGACATCTGAGATTGCTGTCTCGCTTGGCAGTGATGCGGCGGCGCGGTCGTAAGAATTCAGAAAAATTGATTGTTCATAAACCTTTATCAAAATCTTGAATATCG
>JBDTZD010000399.1:0-14642 GCA_040005335.1 Pyrinomonadaceae bacterium
ATCCGGCGTTGCAAGATTTACCGTTCAAGCTCGAAACAAATCAGTGGGGACAAATCGTTATGAGTGCCGCTACTAATAAGCACGGTTTTTTGCAAACCGAAATAGCTGTTTTGCTTAGACAGTTAATGAATGTTCGATTCAAACAGATAAAGGCGTAAAAGTCGCCGATGTTGCTTGGTGTTCGAGCAATTTTCTCGCCAAAAACGGCTACGAAACGCCGTATCAAGAATCGCCGGAAATCTGCGTTGAAATTGTTTCTCGTTCAAACTCGAAACGCGAGATGAACGAAAAGCGAAAATTATATTTTGAGCGGGGGGCGCAGGAAGTTTGGTTGTGCTACGAAAACGGCAAGGTGGAATTTTACAACCGGAAAAAAGCAATTGAACAATCCGCCCTTTTCCAAAATTTTCCCAAACAGATTGAAGTCACTTGGAAATAGTTTTGCCCGTTTGTTGCAGTAATTTCTGCATTGTCTCAGCCCGTCCAATGAGAATCAGCAAATCACCCGCTTCGATTTCCGTTTCGCCCGAAGGATGAAAAATTCGCTCGCCGCTTCCGCGACGGATTGCAATCACAACTAAATCAAGTTCGGTGCGCAGATTAGTGTCTTTAAGTTTTTTTCCCGCATAAACCGAACTCGGTTCAATTAAGAAATCTTCAAAAACCAAATCCATTTCTTCCGCCACAATCGAATCCATAAAATCGGCAATCGCCGGTTTAATAAGGGCGCGAGCCATACTGAGGCTGCCAATAATTGTCGGTGCGACAACACGATTGGCTCCGGCGCGAATCAATTTCGGTTCAGCTTGTTCTTCGATGGCGCGGGCGACAATATGCATTTCCTTGTTCAAATCTCTAGCGGTTAAAACCACGTAAACATTATCGGCGTCGTCAGGCAAGCAAGCCGCTAAACCCCTGGCGCTCGAGACGCGTGCGCGTTTTAAGTTTTCTTCGAGCGTGGCGTCACCTACAATTACCATTTCGCCCGCTTCGATCAGCGGCGCCACTTTTTTTTCATCCGCTTCGAGAACTACAAATTCGCAATTTTGTTTTTTTAGTTCTTTAATAATTCGGGCGCCGACGCGCCCAGCGCCGCAGACGATAAAATGATTTTGAAGCTTGCTCATATTGTGTTTTCGTCTTTGCTGACTGAGTGCGACGACAATGCCGGATTGAACCAATTCCTGCGCCAACATCGAAAGGGCGTAAACCACTGCGCCGCCGCCAACGAGCATAAAAACAGTGGCAAAGATTCGTCCGGCTTCGCTTTTTGGAGGAAGATCTCCGTAACCGACTGTAACGACCGTTTGCGTGGCTAAATAAACGGCGTCTATCAAACTCAAATTTTCAATTAGCGCGAACCCAATTGCGCCAAACAGAATTGTCAATAAAATGGTCAGCGCCGCCAGCAACCAGATTTGGCGCGTTAAACGAAGAAAATTTGTGGCTAAACGAGAACGTTGCATTGTGCATCTTAAGAAAGCGTCGCGCCGCCAAAGTTAGCGGAAACCTGCCGTCGCTGTCAAACAGATTTTGCTAGACACTGTTGACGCAAAGGTTTATAAGTTTTTATGGTTGCTCTCACAAACAACCAAGTGAAAGGATTTTATGACAATACAAGTTCAGGTGATGAAAATCGGTGACGGCTTTGTCCTGCCGTTATCACAGGAAGTTGTTGAAAGATTGGGTATCAAAGAGGGTGGTCAAATAGAATTATCTACCGCCGAAGACGCAGTGATACTGCGTCCGTCACAAACCGAGAATAATGGGCAACAAGAATTTCGCAAGTTAAAAAACGAAATGTTTGAAAGGTACACTGATGTTTTCACCGCTCTGGCGGAAGGGGCAAAATGAGTTCGCTTGAAATTGTCTTTATTTCTAAAGACGAAGCGCTCGAACTACATTACGATTCAATTGAGCGATTTGGCGGGTCGCACGGTTTGCGAGACGAAGGTGCTTTTGAATCGGCTTTGCGGGCGTCTGAAAATCGTCATTATTACGAAAGCGCGGATCTAATGATTTGCGCCGCCACATATGCTTTTCATTTGACCCAAGCACACGCGTTTATTGACGGCAACAAAAGAATAGGCGCGGCATCAGCGCTTTTGTTTTTGGCTCGCAACAATGCTGAATTGATTGTCACCAACCAGATGCTCATTGATTTGTTTCTCAAAATTGCCGCCGGCGAAATGTCGCGCGAAGAAGTCGAACAATTTTTCTTGCAACACGTTAAATTAAAAAGTTGAGTTTTTAAGCCGATATTTAAATGGCAATACGCACACCCCAAAATCTTCCAAAAAATTCAAACAAAATTACCCGTTTTGAAAAAACCTCGCGCGGGAGAGAACGCCAAAGAAGTTTTGTCAGCGCCGACGAAACGCGGTTCAAACGCTTCAGACGTCGCGTTTTTAGGTTCCTCACACATCCGGCTTTCTTCGTGCCAATTATTACTTTAACGATTGGCGCGGTTATCGCACTCGGTTATTTTTGGCAGGAATATTCTGAAAGAGTTGACGGACTCCTGCGCGGCGAAATTTATACTCAGTCGGCGGGAATCTATTCAGCTCCGAAAACACTTAAAACCGGCGAACAAATTTCTTCAAACGAACTGGCATCTTATCTTAAAAGTGCGAATTATGTCGAGAAAAATGCTGTCGCCAGCGCTGTTCGCGGACGTTTTTCCAATGATGGAAACAGTTTAATAATTGAGCCGGGGAGCAATTCGACGATTGACGGCAAACAAGCTTTTAAGCCGCTACATATCATTTTCAGCAAAGACGGCAAAGCGGTCACAGCAATTTTAAATTTAACAACCAATGAAAAGTATCAGTCCGCGCTGCTCGAGCCAAAATTGCTGACCTCTATCTTAGGTGAAGACCGCGAGCGGCGCAAAGCCGTTGATTTCAAAGACATTCCGCCGGTTCTCGTCAAAGCCATTACCACAACCGAAGATCGGGCATTTTTTGAGCATTACGGAGTCAACCTGCGCGGCATTTTGCGCGCCCTCTGGCGTCGCGTTGACTCGGAAAACGACAATTCGCCGATTGCCAATCAGGGCGGCTCGTCAATCACCCAGCAGCTAGTCAAAAACCTGCTTCTTTCAAACGAGCACAGCCTCACGCGCAAACTTCAAGAGGCTTATATGTCAGTGATTTTGGAAACCAGGCTTTCAAAAGAAAAGATTTTTGAGCTGTATGCCAACCAAATTTACCTTGGGCAGCAAGCCAGTTTTTCGATTAACGGTGTGGGCGAAGCCGCCAACGCTTATTTTGGGAAAGATGTTTCGCAGCTTAATTTAGCTGAATCGGCATTTTTAGCCGGTATTATTCGCAGCCCTAATCGTTATAATCCCTACAAAAATACTGAAAAAGTTGCCGAACGGCGCAATCAGGTGGTTGATTCAATGGTCGAAGCCGGAACTGCTACGCCAGAGGAAGCTGCTGCCGCTAAGCAAACGCCGCTCATTCTGCAGCCTCCGCAAAAGCGCGATAATCTGGTTGACACGCCTTATTTTACTGAATATGCGCAGGAAGATTTAACAAAAATCATTGCCGATCCGGAAGCTGTCAGCCATTTGCGAATTTACACGACGCTCGACTCGGATTTGCAGCGAAAAGCCCACGACGTGATGGCAAATCGCCTGGCGAAACTAGATAAAGTTTTTAAAGGTAAACCTGGTTTGAATGCTTCGCTGGTTGCAATTCGCCCGAAGACCGGCGAAATTGTGGCGATGATCGGCGGGCGCAATTATCTCGAAAATCAGTTTAACCGCGCAACTGACGCTCAGCGTCAACCAGGTTCGGTTTTCAAACCTTTTGTTTACGCGACGGCGATTAACACGGCTTATGACCCGACGCCGCGTGTCATAACTGCTGCCACAATTTTTAAAGACGAGGCGAAAATATTCACTTTCGGCAACGATTCTTACAAACCCAATAATTACGGCGATACTTTTAGCAACAAAGACGTCACGTTGCGCGACGCGCTCGTCAAAAGCAAAAACGTTATCACGGTTGATTTAGCGATGCAGTTAAATGTCGGAAAGGTGATGAATCTCGCTGCTCATGCCGGACTTCCTAAAGTGCCGCGCGCATATCCCTCGATGGCTCTCGGAACGGCCGAAGTGACGCCGCTTCAAATGGCAGCCGCATATACGACCTTTGCTAATTTGGGACAACGTTCTTCGCCGATTTCGATTAACCGCGTGACGACCGGCGACGGAATGACAGTGGCGGCTCCAGCGACGCAAAAAACCGATGTCCTGCGCCCGGATGTGGCATACGTCATGGATGACATGCTAAAAGATGTGGTTAATCGCGGGACTGCGGCAGAACTTCGCGCTTGGGGCTTTAAAAACGTTCCTAACAAAACCGGAATCGCCGGAAAAACCGGAACTTCGCGTGACGGTTGGTTTGCTGGATTTACGCCGGAACTCGTTTGCGTTGTTTACGTTGGTTTTGATAACGGCGACGATTTAGGAATGAAAGGCGCAGACTCGGCAATGCCGATTTGGGCTGATTTTATGAAAGCAGCGCTCGATGCTCATCCTGAATGGAACGGGGATTGGGCGATGCCCGCTGGAATCAGCAAAGCCGAAATTGATATTCGCAACGGGCAAGTCATCAATGAGAAAGGTGAATCCGCAACGCCTGAAAATGCAGTTTCCCCGGTTGCCTCGCCAACTCCGACATCAACACCCGACGGCGATTTAGCGCCGGGTGATCCTGATGCTCTGCCGACGCCGAAAGTCCCAACAATTGTTCCGCTGGAGTTTCGCCGCACCGAATTGTTTATCGCCGGCACAATTCCGAGCATAATTACCGAGACTCCCGGCGATATGGTTTTAGAAGATCCGGAAGTTTTTCCAGAACCTGACGCTTCGCCGACTCCGCTCGAACAAGCTGCGCCGGAAAGTTCGCCTGGTGAAATTTACATTGCGCCGGATAACCCAATGCGCCAAAGCACCCAAAATCAACCGACGATTCAGCGCACAATTATTTTGCAGATTTGCGCCGAAACGGGTTTGATTGCCGCCCCATCGTGTCCGCATCCGCGCCCGAAAAAATTCAAATTGGGAGAAGAACCAAAAGAGTTTTGCAAACCCGAATATCATCAGCAACGCCGACAAGGAGCGCCCCAAAACACGCGTCCGCCGCCGCCAGGCAATAATTTTTAGTCAACAATAGTAATCTCCGTTAAATCACGGTCTTCGGGTGTTTTTTCGTCGTCAGCATCGCTGCCACCGATCCAACCCTGATACCAAAAGTATGACAGCATCCCGAGGGCGACTAAAATCATAACTCCCAAAACAACAAAATACCCGGTGCGAGTTTTCAGCTCCGGCATATTCTCAAAGTTCATTCCGTAAATTCCCGTGATGACGGTCAGCGGCAGCATCATCGCCGAAAAAATCGTCAGCGTTTTCATCACATCGTTGGTACGGTTGGCGAGAACCGAAAGATAAGTATCCATTAAGCTGCTGACCAAATCCTTGTAGCTTTCTGACAAATCCGAAACGCGCTGCAAATGGTCGTAGATGTCGCGGTAAAATGGCAGCATTGCTGAATCAATTTGCTTAAATTCGCCGTGACTGAGGCGATATAAAATATCAAGTTGTTTGGTCGAAACGCGGCGCATTCTGATCACGTTGCGCTTTAAGCGAACAATTTCTGCCAAAATACGGTTGTTTGCCCGCGTTAAGCGAAAAATGCGATCTTCGAGCTTGATAATATATTGTTCAAAATCTTCGATGACGGGCGCGTAAAGATCAACGATTTGATCGAGAATGTGGTGCAGCAAATATGAGCCGCCGCGCGCGCATGCAATCGGACTGGAGCGAATTTGCCGTTTAACGTTGTCAATGCTCAGAAAATTGTCGTGATGATAAGTCACGACAAAATTTTTGCCGATGTAGCCGTCAAGCTCTTTGGTCGCAAAATTTCGCGAGTTGGCTTCGTTGCGAACTCCGTGAACGATAAAATAAAGATAATCGGGAAACTCCTCGATTTTCGGCTGACTGTGATCCATTCGGCAGTCTTCAATCGTGAGCGGATGAAAATTAAAAATTTTCGCCAAAACTTCTTGCTCTTGCTCAACCGTCGGTTCTTCTAAATCAACCCAGACGAAACTGCGTTCATCTTTGAGAATTTCGGGCAACTGCGTCACCAAAACATTTTCTTCGACTTTTTCCGAGCCGTTATGATAAACAAAAATTTCCACGTGATAAGCCCGTCCTTTTTTTGAAGTTATTTGTGATAAACTTCACGCAAATTATAAAAAACCTTAAAATTCTAAACTAAAAGTTTTGTTATTGTTAGTTTTTCGCTGGCGACTCATTTTATCTGATTTTTATGCCAAATCAAGAAACCTCTTATCCAAGAAGTAAAATAAAAGTTCTTTTGTTAGAAAACATCAGTCAATCCTCTGCCGAAGAGTTTAAAGAAAGCGGTTACGCAGATGTTAAACGCATTTCCGGTGCATTGAGCGAAAAAGACTTGATCGCCGCAGTTAAGGGCATACATATTTTGGGTATTCGCTCAAAAACCAATATTACTGAAAACGTTATTGCCCGCGCCGACAAACTGTTGGCAATTGGCTGTTTTTGTATTGGAGTAAACCAAGTTGACTTAAAAGCCGCGACCAATAAAGGAATAGCAGTTTTTAACGCACCCTACTCAAATACGCGCTCGGTCGCCGAACTTATTATCGGCTTAAGCGTCATCCTAATTCGCAAAATAGTGGACAAAAACACAGCGGCGCATCGAGGAATCTGGCTTAAAGAAGCTACGGGGAGTTTTGAGCTGCGCGGTAAAACACTCGGCATCATTGGTTACGGCAATATCGGTTCGCAGGTTTCAGTGATGGCTGAATCAATGGGCATGAACGTCATTTATTACGACGTTACAACCAAATTACCGCATGGTAATGCAAGGCAGGAACGCGATTTGCGTGAATTGCTGCAAAAATCAAACATTGTCACGCTTCATGTTCCAAGCGACGTCACGACGCGGAATATGATTAACGAGGAAGCGCTTTCTGTAATGCAAAAGGGCACTATCCTTATCAATTACAGTCGAGGCGATGTGGTTGATTTGGAGGCTCTAAAAAAGTTTATTGATAATGGCATGATTGCGGGCGCGGCGATTGATGTGTTCCCCAACGAGCCGGAAAAGAACGGCGACGAATTTGCCTCCCTATTGCAGAATCTGCCGAACGTAATTTTAACGCCGCACATCGGGGGTTCGACCGAAGAAGCCCAAGCCAACATCGGGCTGGACGTGACGGGTAAATTAATTCAATATTTGGAGCTTGGCACGTCAAACGGTTCGCACACAGTTCCCGCCTTAAATTTGCCGCCGCAAGCCGGAACGCACCGCATCCTGCATATTCATCAAAACATTCCGGGCGTTTTGGGCGAAATAAACTCAAAATTATCCGCGCGCGGAATTAACATTTTAGGACAATATTTAAAAACCAACGATCAAATCGGTTACGTTATCCTTGATATTGATACGGAGCTTTCCAATGAGGCTTTTGAGATTTTGAAAGAAGTCAACGGAACGCTCAAAACCCGGATGGTATATTAGCCAAAGGACTTTTATCAAGCTGCTGGTTTAAGACGATTTGCTCACTATCGCAGGGGATGGAACTATCAAACGAAATTTTATTGGTCCTGCTGATTTTCGTGGCGGCAATTTTGTATTCGTCGGTCGGTCATGCCGGCGCGAGCGGGTATCTGGCAGCAATGGCTTTGTTTGGCGTCGCACCAGCGACGATGAAACCGACCGCGCTGATCCTCAATATTTTCGTCGCCACAATCGCAACCTACAAGTTTTACCGCGTCGGGGCATTTGACTGGCGAGTTTTTCTAACGTTTGCACTGCCGGCAATTCCGTTTGCTTTTTTGGGCGGCACAATTCACCTTCCGACTGAAATTTACAAACCCGTTGTCGGGACGATTTTATTATTGGCAGCAACGCGTTTTTTGATTGGAACAAAAACAGTGACGGCGGATGAAGTGCAAAGGGTGCCGCTTTGGATTGCTATTCCGCTCGGCATGTTTATTGGTTTGCTATCGGGTTTAACGGGCGTCGGCGGCGGAATCTTTCTGAGTCCAGTCTTAATCTTCATGAATTGGGCGGAGACGCGTCAGGCGTCGGGAATATCGGCGATGTTTATTTTTGTTAATTCAATTGCGGGCTTGCTCGGACAACTTTCGGCAATTCAAGCCGTGCCGCCGCAAATTCCTTTTTGGGCAGTAGCAGCCGTGACAGGCGGTTTGATTGGCGCGGAACTCGGCAGTCGGCGACTCGGCAGTCCGATGATTCGCCGGGTGCTGGCAATAGTTTTAGTCGTCGCCGGAGCAAAAATGGTTTTTGTGTAAAGCGTTTGCAACTTGTTTCTCTTGCTGAACGTAAAAACTTTGATAAAATTTCCGATAAAAACTAATGAACGAAAACAATGTTACTTTGCGAGTTGCAGACGTAACCAAACGATACGGTGAATTTACCGCCGTTGACGATTTGAGTTTCGAGGTCAGGGCGGGGCGTATTTTTGGATTCTTAGGTCCAAACGGCGCTGGCAAAACTTCGACAATTCGAATGATTGTCGGCATTACTTCACCCGACAAGGGGAAAATAGAATTGTTTGGTGAATCAATTTCACCAACGCTGCAAGATCGGATTGGCTATTTGCCGGAAGAGCGCGGACTTTACCGGAAAATGAAAATAGTTGATCAACTGCGTTATTTTGCCGCCCTCAAAAATGTGAACGCTAAAAAAGCGAACACGTCAATTGATTTTTGGCTGGCGCGAATGGAACTGGGCGGTTGGAAAAACAAAAAGGCAGCCGATCTCTCAAAAGGAATGCAGCAAAAAATTCAGTTTATTTCCGCCGTTTTGCACGAACCTGATTTAATTATTTTGGATGAACCGTTTTCCGGGCTTGACCCAATTAATGTTGAAACTCTGCAGGAAGTTGTGTTGGAACTAAAAGCCGCCGGAAAAACCATTATTTTCTCGACCCACCTGATGTCAACGGCAGAAAGATTATGTGACGACATTTTGCTGATAAATCGTTCACACAAGGTTTTAGCAGGCAGTTTGCGTGATGTTAAAGCCAGTTTTAATCGTAATTTGATTGCTCTGCGCGTGACGGGCGGCGAAGCGGTTTTGCAGGACGCCAGCTTAATTGCCAAAACGGTAACTCACGCCGACGAACTCGAAATCATGCTGGTCGAGCAGACAGACCCGCAAATTCTGCTGCAAAGGTTGATCGAGACTGGTGCGCAAGTTTCAAAATTTGAATTAATTGAACCTAGTCTGAATGATATTTTTCTCGAAGAAGTCAAAGAAACAAATCTTAAAAAAAATTGATGCGTAAATTTCTAGCCGTCGTCAAACGCGAATATTTAAAGCTAGTTTGGACAAAAATGTTTATTGTCGGAACTCTGCTGGCTCCGTTGATGGGAGTCGGATTCGCCGTAGTTCCAGCGCTCCTTTTTTCGATTGAAGGCGATGCCACCCGAATTGCCGTGGTTGATGACAGCGGTAAGATTTTCGAGCCGGTCAAAAATGCTTTAACAACAGATAAAAAGCGTGAGCAGGAAAAATTGGATGTTGAAAAGCAACTTTCCCAGTCGCAAGAAGAACGCGCGCGTGAGAATGCCAAGCGGATGAACGCGCGTTTTATTGTTGAAGAAATCAAGACGGGCGGCAAAACGCCGGAACAAGTCAAAAACGAACTAAATTCACGCCTTCGTGAACAAAAGCTTGACGCCTATGTCCTCGTTCCTGTTGATGTCAGCAATGGCGACTATGAATTATACGCCCGTAATACTTCGGATTTTGTCGCCCAATCGCGCATTGAACGCGCTCTTAATGAAGCTGTCCGTGAGGCTAGGATGGCTGAAGCGAATTTGAGCCGCGATAAGCTTGACGCGATTAACCGTGAAGTAAAACTGGTTGCTCGCCGCGTTACCGAAAGCGGTGAATCCGAAGATTCCGGCGAAAGTTTTATTCTTCTGTTTATTGTCGGCTTGATGATTTACTTAGTGTTAGCAATTTACGGGCAGACAATTTTGGGCGCAGTCGTCGAAGAAAAAGAAACGCGGATTGCCGAAATTTTATTTTCCTCGGCGCGTCCCTTTACTCTGATGATGGGCAAACTGGTCGGCGTCGGAATGGTGGCGCTGACGCAACTTGCCATTTGGGTTTTGTCGGGGGCGGCGGTTTTGATTTACGGGTTGGCAGCGATGAAAGCTCGCGGAATGGAAATAAATGTGCCGCAAATCTCGCCGTTTTTCATTGTCGGTTTGCTGGTTTTCTTTCTCCTCGGATTTTTCACTTACGCGACCGTTTACGCGTTGATCGGTTCGATGGTCACTACCGTACAGGAAGGCGGGCAGCTCGCCCTAATTCCAGTTTTGATGCTGCTCGGCGGTTTTTATAGCGTCTTTCCGGTGATTCGCAGCCCGAATTCAGATTTTTCAGTATGGATTTCCCTCTTGCCGTTTTTGTCACCAATTGTAATGCCGGTTAGAATGGGGATGAATATGCCTCCTTTTTGGCAAATCAGTGTATCCGTGCTACTTAGTTTGCTGACCATTATCGCCTTAGTTTGGGTGGCAGCCCGCGCGTACCGCATCGGGATGCTTATGTACGGTAAAAAAGCGACGATTCCTGAAGTCTTTCGCTGGATCAGGCAAAGCTAAAATGCAGAGGTAGAAACCAATCGAAAATTTATATGAAAATTTGTTTATGAAGGTCAACAAGTTCACCTATAAATAGTTCTTAAAGCACAATTTATGAAGCATTTTTGGCTTAGATTTTTATTTCAAATCTTTCTCGTTTCATTTGTTTTTGGGCAAAGCGAGAATCAGCCGTTCTCCTTACTCGACAAACAAGTTAAGGAACAGAATGGCGTTTGGCGCAATTCCAGGCAGAGTTTGTCAAAACTTTTTAGTGAAGAACGCATCGTGCTTAGTGACAACTTTGAAACAGAGCTTTGGAAGTATCTTGGGGACGACACGGAGAAATATTACTGGACAGCTTTATTTTTAGATTCTAAAGCGTATTTGAATGGAACCGCTCCTCTGCCGGAATTAGCACTAGCAATCCGTCAAAGGGCTTTGCAGCTTCTTCAGGACAAAAAATATGAATTCACGCCCGCATCAAAATTAAAGTTTCTAGTGACGGCTGCAGTCGCAGGTGAAAAGCTGGGTAAAAAAGAGTTAGCTGCTTTGTACAAAAAAGAAGCCGAAATAATTATAAACGCCAATCCACAGTTTAAAAGTGTTTTACCAAAGATGACCGATTACAAACAATGCCTTTATGAAAATATCGGAGGAAACACAGACATTTGCCGCGAAAACGAAACACTGCTGCAAACAGAGGATGGATTGGATTCAGCCGAAGTAGCTGCCGGAAAATTTGAGACTCTTTCTCAACCTGAGTATCCGAAGAAAGCAAGCAAAAAACAAATTTCGGGAACGGTCACTGTAAAGGTTCTAATTAACGAGCAAGGTAATGTAATCTCTGCCAAAGCGACAGAAGGACCCAAAGAATTGCGTGAAGCTGCTGAGAAAGCTGCGCTGCAATCAAAATTTACTCCGACAACTCTCTATGGCAAACCGGTTAAAGTCCAAGGAGTAATCGTTTATAATTTTGTACCGACAAAATAAATGGCTGAAGAAATTGAGAAAAAATACCGTTTAACTTCAGAGCAGCGTGAGCGAGTTTTACGCAAACTTGCGCTTATCAGTGCAGCGTTCGAGGGCGAAGATTTCGAAGAAAACATCCTTTTTCGTGGCGGCATCTTGAGTTTGAAAGAATGTATTTTACGGCTGCGGAAAACGCAGGACAAAGCGATTTTGACTTACAAAGAAAGTTTGATGACCGATTCTTCGGCAAACACAGACATCAAACGCCGCATTGAACATGAAACTGTTGTCGCCGACGGCGCAGCGATGGAGGCAATCCTAGAAAGTTTGGGTTATAGACAATCGCTTGTTTATGAAAAACGACGAAAAACGTGGCACTTTGAAAATGTCGAAGTTGTCGTTGACGAATTGCCATTTGGCATGTTTTTGGAAATCGAAGGCGAGGAAGTCGGGATTAAAGCGGCGGAAATAAAATTAGGAATCCAGGATTTGGAAGTTGAGCCGTCACCGTATCCAGCTTTAGCCGCGCGTTTCGGCCAGAAAAACGGAAATTTGATTGAAGCTAGATTTATTTGAAAAAAAAGTTTGCAGTTTTTTGCAAACAGCGTGAAAATAGTTTGCAAGGAGATATTCTCAAACCGTTCCAAGTTTGAGAATTAAGAAAGGGAGTTTGCTACAAATGAACAGACATATTTTAGGTTTGACCGTATTTTTAGTAATCGTTAAAACGTCATTTTTGCTTTACTGGGGATTTTTTGCTCCGCAACCATTTGTCCATTTCACCGAAAGCGAAGTTTACACAGAGACCGCAGCGAACCATCAAACTAATTGTTTTCCCAAGCTCGACCAACCATTATCCGCGCCGGTTGATATAGCGACGCTCGATTTGGAAAACAGGTTGGTTAACATTAATCTCGATTTGAATCATCAATTTAATTTTGAGCCTGACAAAGGTTTTGCCGTTACCTTGCATTTTTTCACAAAAGATACACAGCCCCGCGAAATTGGGGTGGAGACGTTGTGGATTCAGCCAGAGATGGTTGATGATGCAACCAACATCGCAAATGTTCGATTGACCGGTTCCTATAGCTGGCTCAGTCAATTAAAATCTAATAAAAGTTTGTATGTTATTCCGCGTGTTGCGCGGACAAATCGGGAAGCTAGAAATCTCGCCGTAAATTATAGTGATTTCGAAGCCATACCCGTTTTGTTAATTGCCGGAAAAAACTAAATTTGCAGCAAATCTTTCGTCATCAGCCGTTCGTAGAAGAGCGGCTTTTCTCTTTTGCAAGTTTCTCTCGCTAACAGCGTTCAAACCCGCAAAGAAGTTTGCTTCTTAGATTTGCTAATAATAATGAGGACGTCTCCCAATGAAAATGAAAAATAATATTCGCCCACATAAACGGCAGTTTCTGACAATTCAAATAGCATTCCTTTTAATTTTTTCCACTCTTTTTAACGCTTGCGAAAGCAAGAGCACTTCAAACTCTAATCGCAGTGTTTCCGAATCCGACGGTTCTGTTGCTAAAAGCGCGCCAATACAATCCAATTCTGCGACAACAGGTATAGCGGGTGCGCCAATGAGGAACACGGATGCACTAGAGGAAGACCGCAAATCTTCATCTGAACGCTATGCCGAAATTAACGAAAATCCGTTTCTGGAAACAGCGCGCGCGCCGCTCTCAACATTTTCGATTGATGTTGATACGGCTTCATATTCAAACGTTCGTCGCTATTTAAACGATGGACAAATGCCGCCCAAAGACGCCATTCGCATCGAAGAATTCATCAATTATTTTGAATATGATTACCCGCAACCCGTCGGCAACGTCCCATTTTCAGTGACGACCGAAGCCGCCGCTTGTCCCTGGAATTCCAACCACCGAATCGTTTCAATCGGTTTGCAAGGCAAACGAGTTTCGCTCGACAACGTGCCGCCATCCAATCTGGTATTTCTCCTGGATGTTTCAGGCTCGATGAATGATCCGGATAAACTGCCGCTGCTAAAACAAGGCTTGAAAATTCTCGTCAATCAGCTTTCGAGCCGTGACCGCGTAGCGATTGTGGTTTATGCCGGAAACAGCGGTCTGGTATTGCCTTCGACAAGTGTTGATAGAAAACAGGAAATATTATCTTCGCTTAACAGGTTGGAAGCGGGCGGTTCGACCAACGGCGGAAGCGGAATCCAACTCGCCTACAAAGTTGCTCAGGATAATTTTATCAACGGCGGGAACAACCGCGTTATTTTGGCTACTGACGGCGATTTTAACGTTGGTGTCACAGGCGATGACGCTTTAGTGAAATTGATCGAAGAAAAACGCAAATCGAATGTCTTTCTTTCAGTTTTGGGTTTTGGAACGGGCAACACCAATGATTCGATGATGGAAAAGCTCGCCGATAAAGGCAACGGCAATTACGCTTATATTGATTCGGTTGAGGAAGCCCGCAAAGCACTTGGTCAACAAGTCGCCGGAACGCTTTACACGATTGCCAAAGATGTCAAAATCCAGGTTGAGTTTAACCCCGCACAGGCGGCAGGTTATCGCCTAATCGGTTATGAAAACCGTCTTTTAGCCGACCGCGATTTTAACGATGATAAAAAGGACGCGGGCGAAATCGGTGCGGGCATTTCCGTGACCGCGCTTTACGAAGTCGTTCCAATCGGACAAAAAGTCGAGAATCCGGGCGTTGACGCGCTTAAATACTCGGATAAAGTCGAGCCGACAAGCGCCAACAGCAATGAACTGTTCACCGTCAAACTGCGCTATAAAGAACCGAATGGAACGGAAAGCAAATTATTAAGCATCGGTTTGACCGACAAACAGACAGCCTTTGAATCCGCTTCGGATAATTTGCAATTTGCTACCGCAGTCGCCGGATTCGGGATGCTCTTGCGTGATTCGCGTTACAAAGGCAACGCTAACTTCAACAGTATCTCAAGCATCGCCCAAAATTCGCTTGGAAATGACTTAAAAGGTTACCG
>JBDTZD010000325.1:0-4301 GCA_040005335.1 Pyrinomonadaceae bacterium
CGGTTTTTTCCAGCAGATTTGAAAGAAACAAATCCAGCGTTCTCAGCGCGCGTTTAATAGTTTCGGGCGCGAAAGATTTGATTCTAAAGCCGGAAAAAGGCGAAATCGTTTTTTCGTGCAACGCTTTAGCTAGTTCGTCCGAAGCCGCAACCGCGTCTCTGTCTTCTTCTGCATCGGTGCGGAAACCGTAACCGTCTTCAAAATCAATCCGAAAATCTTCGACCGCTTCCGCTCCAAGTTTTGCTGTTACACGGTCGAAAACAGTTTGCGAGATTTTAGAATCGAGATTAAAAACTTCAGCAAACTGTTCGACGCTTGGCACGTATTCCTGCAAACTTTTTAGCGCAATAAGCCCAAGTTTCTGAGGCGTCTCCGCTTTGAACAAATGAGCGCCGCCGTAAACGACGTGGACGGGAGAGCGCGATTCAACTGCGGATTGCGGATTGCGGATTGCGGATTGGTCGAGTTTTGCAAAAACGTTTTCAATCCGCTCGTTGGAAAAAGTTTGTTTCATTATGGTTTCGCGGCTGGCGGCGGTTGCAGCTGAGCTCTGATTCCGGTGTAACTGGCGGTGACGATTTTCCACGCGCCTTTCTCTTTACGGCACACAACGGTCGCTCTTAAATTAACGGGCGGGCGCGGGGTTTGATCTTTGATTTGTCTGTCAAAGGTAAATCGGGAGATCACAACCGCGAATTTGTCATCGTAAACGCGAATCGAAAAATCGCTCGCGGCGACGGTCGCTGGTGCGCCGCCCTCCTGAGCTTTGGCTTCGGGACTATAAAACCCAAGCACTTTTTCGCGCGGGTCAAATTCGCCGACGGGCGAGATTTCAATGTAATCTGACGCGAAAACCTTGTCGAGCGCAGCCGCGTCGTACTTGATTTGCGCGTCAGTCATTTGATTGACTAAGTCTTTTAATTCGGTTTCGGTTTTGCTGTCTGGTTTGGTTTGCGCTTGGGCAAAATCCGAAAAAAGAACGAAAACGAGAAGAACCAAAATCTTGAATTTCATCGCAAAAATCCTTTGAATTAAATAAAATTGAGGATTGTTACGGTTATTCAAAAAGTTTGTTTCAGAAAAACCTTTTATTGATTTTGCGGTTCCGCTTTTTCGCTATCTTCTGTTTCTTCATTTTCATTGATTGCGCCGTGAGCGATCAAGAGTTGCCGAATTTCCTCGGAACCCGTTTCTGAGAAAGCCGTCTCGCCGCCTGCGTTTTTCAAATTTGGATCAGCGCCCGCGCCGAGCAAGACTTTGACTGCTTCCAAATTGTCATCCGAGGCGGCCTCGATCAAAGCCGTCTTGCCTTCTTTGTCCGCCGCATCTACTTTCGCACCGGCTTGAATCAGCATTTCTAAAACTTCCGGTTCGGCATAATTTCGGACCGCGTTTAGCAGAACCCCGGCTTTGTCATCATCAGTCGAATTTACTCTGGCGCCATAGGTCAGCAATAATTGAACAAGTTCGGGCTTGGCGTCACCGTCCAGCGACATCAGCGGAGTGCGGCGCGACGCAGTGCGAGCGTTGGGTTTTGCTCCGGCTTGCAACAATTCACGAACGACTTCGACGCTACCGTTTTCGATTGCAGCATGAAGCGCGGTAATTCCATTGCTATTCTCTTCTTTGGCATTGACATCCACGTTCTCTCGTAAAAGCTTTTGAACCAATTCGAGGTCGCCGTCAAACGCCGCCATTACCAGCGGATTTCCGTAGGAAATTGCCATTCCGCCGCCAACCGTCTCGGTCATATTTGCAGGTTCCATGGATGTAGGTATAAATAATCTCTGTCCATCTTCAAGCGAAATATTATCAACTACAGTGCTGGAAAATCCTCCTGCCGTTCCCTCAAAACGAAGTTCATAAATACCTTTCAAAACGTTATCAAATTGATAGTTTCCTTCAGCATCCGAGGCGGCTGTTTCAACTTCTTTGGTTTCTGTTTGAGTCAAGGTAACAATTATTAATGGAATAACAGCGCCAGCCGGATCTTTGACCGTACCAGAAATTGAGCCAAAACCGCTTTCTGTTTTTACTTTATCTTTTTCGACAATTCTTTCAATAACGCCTTTGTTATCAACAGTATTCGGTGAAATTCCGCCTTGCGCGTAAGCGGCGGATGCGAGTGTTAGCGTCGCGCCGAAAACTCCGGCGGCGATTCTGGAGGCGCGACCGGCGATTTTGTAAAGTTTTGGTTCGATGGTTTGGATTCGCCCGTCGGGGCGACGAATGTATCGGATGCAAAGATTGCCTTGTGATTGTGCGACAAGTTTTTTAGCTTGTTTACGGGTCATTGCGGAAAGATCGTGAACGTTTTTGACGCAGTGGTGACAGAAACGAACTTCGTCATTACCAAACATCGTGTTCCAATCTTGCGAGCAGGGAGCGGCGACTTCAACGCGGTCGAAAACGGTTTTTTTTGACATCTGAAAACCTCTTTCTGAATTAAGTTGTTTAGGTGAACGATGATTACCCTATGGCTTGCAGACTGCGATGAGGTGTCGGGCTTTTTTAGTTGTGACGACCGCAAAAATTATTTTGTAAAAAACCTTGTTCAACAAAAAAGGGTGCATCGCAAGATGCACCCTTTTGTAAATGTTAATAACCATCTTTTTTAGTTGGCGTTGCGTTATCCGGTTTCGACGGTGAATTATCGGGCTTTGAGGGCGATGGATCAGACTTTGACGGCGAATTGTCCGGTTTCGACGAAGAGTCATCTGATTTTGAGGGTGCGGGTGAATAATCAGGACTTGACGATGACGAATCCGATCTTGATCTAGTCTTCGGAGAGTCATCAGATTTTGATGATCTGGTTTTCGAAGATTTCTCTGAATCAGACGATCCGCCATCTTTTGTTGTTTCACGAATCTTAATTCTCTCGCCAACCTTAATCCTGTCGCTCCTGCTCTTGGTGTCGTTTGCAGCGACCACAACCGGCGTGTTGTTCGATTGGTTTAACGCAACATGGTTTGCGTAGCGATGATTGTAAGCCGTGCAGCATCGCATCCAGTTATACGGCAGATAGCACCAGCGATGCGTCAGGCGGTTATAGCACCAATATCCGGTTGAGAAATTATCATCATAACTAATGCTGGCAAATGTGTTTGCCAGCGCGGAGCGTTCGAGTTCTTTGTTTAACTTTGCCAATTCATCGGCGCGATTCTTACTCCACAAATCGAGTTCGTCGAGCGGGCGTTTATCTCTGTCAAATTTAGCGATTGTCCCTGCGCCCGTGCTGCCGACGATTATTTGGCGTCCTTCTTTGACAATCTGGCTGCCGACTTGCGCCGAGCCTTTCCAAACAAAAATTTCGGTCGTTTCGGCATTGACATTGATTCGATAAAGACCGGATTTTTCCAGCCGAACAACTGTTTGCGGCGTGTTGATTGAGATATTTGCTCCATTATCACCTTCAATAGTCGTTGCTTCAATCAGTGCGCTGCCACGCGCGAGCTTGACGCTCAGAGATTCGAGGGCGGTGTCGGTAAATTCAAAATCCGAATCGCCTCCGACGCGCAAATACGAACCGGGATTGAGCAAAACTTCGATTTTGCCGTTTGCTGCGACATTGACTTTATCTTTGGCGATCAGTTCATCGCCTTGCGCTAAAATCTGAGCGCTGCCGTCGGCGCGTTCGACTCGCGTCGTGCCTGTGATATAGCTGATGCCGCCCGCTTTAGCCGAAACTACATAAATCTGCTCGGTTTTCGAGAGCGGATTATTCAATTGTGGTTCGGGTGTTTGCGCCGCGACTGACAAAACGCCAGCCAGCGACAAAACCGCACAAGCCAGCGCGATGCGACATTTCTCTTGGATTTTATAATTCATAAACAAACTCCAGATAAAATTCATGGGGTCAGGGTTGTTATCAAATCTTACCGCAAAATTTAAGATTGTCCATTTATTCGCTAATTTAAATCGTTAGCGAGGTGATTTTTGCTTGATGTTTAAGTTTGCCCGCTGAAACCGTCCGGCTTAAATGGCATTTCAAAACCGAGTATGATGTAACGTGCCTTTGCCTTGACGAAAAAGACGGCGAAGTGTGTTATGACAAAAAGGATTAAATAAGTTTGTCATGACAGCTACATTTTTTGCCACACCATCTGGCTTTCGCCAATGGTTAGAAGAAAACCACGATCAAAAAACTGAACTTCTGGTCGGTTTTTACAAAGTCGGGAGCAATAAACCAAGCATGACCTGGCCACAATCGGTGGACGAAGCTCTTTGTTTTGGTTGGATTGACGGCGTTCGCAAATCAATTGACAGCGAAAGCTATTGCATCCGCTTTACGCCTCGAAAGA
>JBDTZD010000350.1:0-14599 GCA_040005335.1 Pyrinomonadaceae bacterium
CGCATTTGCGCGGCAGTCATCGGGCGCAAATTGGCATTTAAAGCCATTGCTTGATGAAAAACGTTTGAAACCGAAACAGGAATTTTTGAGTTGAGCGTGTTCGCAGACGGCAGCGGATCAGGGTTGCCATTTAAAACTGCCGTCGCGCGAGTGAGCGCGTCAACTGGTGGTTTACCCGTTACCAAATGATAAAGAGTTGCTGCCAAACCATATAAATCGCTGCGAGGATCAGTTCCCGTGCCTTGAATTTGTTCGAGCGGAGCGTAGGAACGCGAGTAACCGAAAACGCTTTTGGTCATTGATATCTGCGAGAGTTCTGATGCGCTGCCTTTCGCCAGACCAAAATCAAGCAAAATGATTTCACCGCGCGGCGTCAGCTTTAAATTCTGTGGTTTAATATCTCGATGAATGACCGGAAACTTTTGATTATGTAAATAATCCAGCGCGTCAAGCAGATTATCTGCCCAACGCAAAACGTCCGAGACCGCAAATGCTCCATCACGTTCAACCATCGCGGATAGATCCTCACCCGCAATGTATTCCATGACGATAAACGCGCCATTCCCTTCGGTAAAATGGTCGCTGACGCGCGGGAGCGCCGGATGACGTAAACTATTAAGTAATTGGGCTTCACGTTCAAAAGCGCGGCGCAGATTAGGGTCGGTAAACAAAGTTTCTTTAATGGCAACCGTGCTCCCAAAACGCTGGTCGGTGGCAACATAAACTGTTCCCATCCCGCCCGCCCCAATTTGCTTGTTCACCGAATAACGATTTTGTAAAACTTTTCCGGCTGAAGTCATTGATTTACCTCGAGCAGATTTTACGCCAATTTGACTTTAAAAGTTTATGTTAGAAAAGAAAAAAGGTAAAAGCCGGGAAGATTGCTTCCAAACTTTTACCTTGCATTATTTAACTTTGACTTTATTTTAACGGTACGAACCGCCGATTTTCGGCAATCCATAAACCCGCGCCAGTTCGTTTAGTTCCGTGCGAACGTTTGCCCAATTGTTTTCAGTTGCGCGATTAAAGCGGCGATTCCGCATCGCAACGTTAATGTCCGAAGCGATATTCAAACATTTCTGAACTTCATCCCGATTTTCATTCCAAGTATCCCGGCGATCAAATTCGCGGCGCAACTCGTCGGTCGCATTTTCCAAATCACGAGCTCGTTGATTTAAGTTGTCTTCGCGTCGCGTCCCGTTTAAACGGCTATTATCAAGCGAACTGTCAAACTGTTTGACAAACGTATCGGTTCTTTCTTCAACCCGCTTGATAATTCGTTCAACTTCGGCTTTAGCAATTCGGTTTGGGCGATTCCGACGCTGCGCATTAACTTCGGTTGAAGTCAAAACAGTCGTGACGAACGCCGCCGCGAAAAAAAATAATGTAGTGGCGAAAAATGCCGTTATTGTTTTTTTCATGATTTTCTCTCCTTAGTTTTGGTCAATCTTAAGTGATTCTGTTTGAGCGACGCAAATTTTAGAGGAGAGCTAAAACAAATGCGCCGCACAATAGTTTAGTTAAACTTTGTGCACATAATTTTGCGCACATACTATCTCAGACGCGGCAGGGTTTTGAAAAGCCGAAATTATTTTCAAAAAGCTGTTGCTTGACGCTCTCTGTTAACGGTTGTTACAATTTTCTAAAATCACCCTTGCAAGACTCATCAAGCAAATAGTTCGTGACTTTTTAAAAGAAAGAAATTCGGACGGCAAATTTTCGGAGGTTTAGGCAGTGAACTTTGAAGTTGGACAGCTTGTAATTTATCCCAATCACGGCATTGGTTTAATTGAACGAATCGGACAGCAACAGTTTGGGACGGACGCATTTTCAATGTATGAACTACGCCTTTCGTTTAATAATTCAATGATTCACGTTCCAGTTCAGAATGCGGACGAAATTGGTTTGCGGCTGCCGGTTTCCGCTGGCGATTGTGATCTGTTATTTGCTAATTTATCCGATGATTTCTCGGCGATTCCCGGAGATTGGAAGATTCGCCATCGCGATTATTCGGAAAAAGTCCGACAAGGCGCACTTTTTGAAGTTGCCGATGTGCTCAAAAAACTGACGTTTCTCAGTCGCCAGAAACCTCTTTCGTTTCGTGAGCAGCGCCTGCTGGAAAAATCACGTTATTTAGTCGTTTCCGAGCTGGCCGCCGTTTGCAATAAGGATGAATGCCAAACCGAAGAACGCGTTGATCGCGCGATTGATGAGGCTTGCGCAAAGCATCAATTAATAGCGTTTCCCGCTAATATGGCAGTGTCAGCGACGGTTCATTAATCTTTGATTCTTTGATAAAAAAGCCAGAAACTCTTTATTGCCTTCGACCCCCAAAATGGGTGAATCAATTACATCAGAAACTTTTAATCCGTTTTTGAGAGCCGCCTGATTGATTTCTGAAATTACACGCGCATGTTTTTCCGGTTCCGTGACGATTCCGCCTTTCCCTACTTCGCCGCGCCGCACTTCAAACTGCGGCTTAATCAGAGTGATAATTTTACCTGCATCTTTTAAAATCGGCACAATCGCCGGAAAGATTTTCGTGACCGAAATAAAAGAAACGTCCATCACGATTAAATCGAAACTTTCGGCAAAATCGGCGATTTTAAGATAACGAGCGTTGACATTTTCGCGGATTTCGACGCGCGCATCCTGCCTTAGTTTCCAATCAATTTGATTGTGCCCGACATCAATGGCGTAAACTTTTGCCGCGCCGTGTTGAAGTAAACAATCGGTAAAACCGCCGGTTGACGCGCCGACATCGAGACAGACAAAACCGCTCACATTCAAGCCAAAACCGCTCAATGCTTTTTCCAGTTTTAATCCGCCGCGACCAACATAGCGACTTGCTTCCGATTCACCTTTGAAACGAATGTTTGAGTCTGGAGCAAACTCTTGCGAAGCTTTTTCAACTCTCTGATCGTTCGCCAAAACCACACCTGCCATAACCAGCGCTTGTGCTTTGGTCAAAGATTCCGTCAAACCGCGTTCGACCAGCAATTTGTCAATTCTCGCTTTTTTCACTCTAAAACGTTAGCCTCAAAACCGCTTAACTCAAAATCTTCAGACTGATACGAAATTGCAATTGGACGGCAGCAAATTTCACAGTCTTCAACATAAGTTTGCTCGCTGATGGACAAATCTAACAACATCGAAATTTCTTCCCAACAGTAGGGGCAAATAAAAAAATGTTCTTCTTCCATTAAGTTTTTGTCATTTCTCAAAGAGAGTACCAAGATGTTCTTCTGTGATATTCTAACAACATCAAACTCATTTATAATTTTAAGTTACCAGAGTAATGAGACTTGTTGAACATTTCAAACGACTATCCAGCTTTGCCAAATTTGCCTGGTTTCTGGTGGCTTACAATATTTTGGTTATTATCTGGGGAGCATTCGTGCGCGCTTCGAAATCCGGTGACGGTTGCGGTAGCCATTATCCGTTGTGTGACGGTATTAACATTGTGCCGCTTAATCCTACAATTGCCACAGTTATTGAATATCTGCATCGCGTCACAACCGGCTTGGATGGAGTTTTAGTTCTCGCATTGGTCATTTGGGCTTTTCTAGTTTTTGCTAAGGGGCAACAGGCACGTCGAACAGCCGTTTTATCATTCATTTTTATTTTGACCGAGGGGGCTATCGGCGCGTTTTTGGTGAAATTTGAATTGGTTGCGAATAACATTTCAGTAAACCGCGCTCTCACGATGTCGTTTCATCTTGTTAACACTTTGATCCTACTATTTTTTCTTTCTCTCACTGCTTGGTTTGCAAGCGGCGGAAAGTCAATTAATTGGCGGGGTAATGAACGCCGCGCGATATTTTTGGGCTTGGGATTGTTCCTGGTCGTTATGGTGGGTATGAGCGGGGCGGTCGCTGCGCTCGGCAATACTTTATTTCCGGGCAGGGAATTGTCAGAAGCGTTAAATCAACCGGATGTTCCCATCATTGTCAAAGCATTCGTTTGGCTTGAATTGTGGCATCCGTTTCTGTCCGTCGTGACAGGTATTTATTTAATCGCCTTCATTCAGCCTTTGCGACAGTTGCGGAACGATGAATGGACGCGCCGCTTTGCCACTTACACATTGTTAATTATTGGCGGACAAATAATTTTCGGAGTGTTGACTTTAATTTTGTTGGCTCCCGTTTGGATGCAGCTTATTCATTTGCTGCTGGCGGAATCGCTGTGGATTGCGCTTGTTTTGCTCTCGGCTTCTGCTTTGTCTGCGCCAAGCCTGACTGCTCGTTCAACAAATGAAAATTTTGTCCGTTCAGCAATCTGAAAATAAACAGGCGGTTCAAGAAACCCTTGAACCGCCTGAGTCTATCTATAATTGCTGAAAACCCCTGTCAATTAGTTAATCCACTCATCTTCGTCAGTTGCGTAAGTGCGAGCAGCAACTTCTTGGGCTGTTGTAAAAACCCGTTCCTGCCATTCTTTAACATGGTCTAAAACGTTTAACGCCGCTAAAGGTTTGCTTGGATCGCGTTCGACGCGGATGACTTTTGCTCCGACCTCAAGTATTGTTGCATCTTCGTCCAACATTCGCAGATGAATTTCGCCTCCGACGGGCGGAAGATTATCAAAATTCACTAATACGCTGCTTATTCCAACATTTTCCGTCATTCCTTTGACCGAAATCATCTCTCCGTTGTTCGCGTCTGTCCAAGTTGCCAGAACCGGCATTTGCACCAACACACGCGGATTCAAAACTCGCCGCGTTCCCGTACCTATTCCTGTATATTCCATTGCCATATAAATTGCTTCCTCCAATCCGTTCGCCCTTGCTGAGACCGTTAAATGCTAGGTTATGATTAAAACTTTTTAAAAACGGTTGCAAGGTTTATTTTAAATTTCATAAAAGTTAACATTAGTGAAACCGCTCAAACCGCTCAATAGGTCAAATGTAAATTATAATTGTGAAAAATACAAGTAAAAAGTACTCACTTGACATTTTTGAGCGAAAAGTGCTTTGATAATCCGCACAATCCGTTCATTGACAGCCCGATTGTGTTAAACTAAAAATTAACCAATAGGGATTATAATGCTTGAAAGAATTAACGGTTTGAACAAAATTATCGTGCCGTCTTCGTTCGAAAAATTCACCGAAAAATCTGTCCGTAAAGTTGCCGAGGCAAAACTCCCGACTGAAGTAGGAGAGTTTCGCATTGTCGGCTACCTTTCGCAAGTTAGCGACGAAGAATTCGTTTGTTTATATAAAGGTGAAATGCGCCCCGAAATTCCAACATTAGTTAGAATTCATTCGCAATGTCTGACCGGAGACGTTTTTCATTCGATCAAATGCGATTGCGGACCACAGCTTAAAAAGGCAATGAAACTGATCGAAGCCGAAGGACGCGGAGCAATCGTTTACCAACTTCAAGAAGGGCGCGGCATCGGTATTATTAACAAAATTAGAGCCTATGCACTGCAGGATCGAGGCGCGGACACAATTGAAGCCAACGAACAACTGGGTCTAGGCGTTGATCTGCGCGAATACGAACAGTGTGTTGAAGTGTTGCGAGATTTAGGTCTGCGCCGCGTCAAGGCAATGTCAAACAATCCTGAAAAAATTAAAGCAATGAGCGATGGCGGGCTGGAAATAGTCGAGCGAATTCCGCTTGAAATCGCGCCTTCGCCCGAAAAACTAAATTATTTGCAAACTAAAAAAGCACGAATGGGACATTTATTAGATTTAGTTGGCTAAAAAGCAATTCTCAAAAAGTTATTAATCAAAAAAGACGGCTTTAGCCGTCTTTTGTTTTATTTCTTGCGGTACGAAGCGAGTTTGTCGGCGAGCCTGGTCGTTTCAGGCAAGCGGTATTTTGGCGTACAGCGCAAAACATAATCAGTTGCCGTCGCCAGACTGATCCGATGACCGACAGAAACGTAAACCGGTTGAACACCGTCGCGAGTCCGCAGCGCAGCGCCAATTTGTTCGCCTTTGTAAACGAGCGGGGCAGTGCTGCCGCGTGTTTCGCCCAGATTTTCAAATTTTCCCACCAAAATTGATTTCGCCACGCCGATTGTTGTTAATCCCGTTAAAACTCCGATATGACAAGCGATTCCGAAACGTCTCGGATGTGCCAAACCTTGACCGTCGCATAAAATCAAATCAGGAGTAATAGTCAATTTTTCCAGAGCCGCAATCGCCACCGGAGTTTCTCGAAATGACAGCAAACCGGGAATGTAAGGAAACTGAATCGGCAAAATTGCTTCGGCTTTTTCAACCAATTCAAGTGCTGGAAAACTCAAAACGACCACCACAGCGCGGCTCGTATTGGTAGCTTCGACGTAACCCAAATCAATTCCGGCAACTGTTGTTATCTCGACTGGCAAACGATTATTTGTTTCTACTTCAGCAGCCAGTTGTTTTTGCAATGCGATAGCTTCAGGCGGCGTTAAATTCCAATCGTGACGCGATTCGATTTTCATTCAGCCATCATACCGATTAGCTTTGACTGGTGGCAATCAATAATCTTTACCTGTATTGACAAATGTAAGTGCGAGTAACAGGTCAGAGCCGTCTGCGGTAGCGGGCGGTTGAAGGTTATTAGCTCAAACTTAAGCCAGTTAAATTCAACCATCCGCTACCGCAGATGGTTCTGACTCGCGCCGCAATTAGGCTATAACTTAATTTGTAAACGCATTTAGCTGTTGGCGTTTAATAATTCTTCGTCATCGTCATCTTCCTCTTGATCAGGGTCATAAATTTCATAGCCGTGCGCGTCATCATAATAATAATCGTGTATTTTTTGGTCATGTGCCCAAGTTGATTCATCTTTATCGCCTTCGATAATTTCTTTTTGAGCTTCTTTGTCCATAAAATTAAAAGTTGATAATGTTGTAAAAACAATTATCAATTAACCGTTAATAATTATCCACTATTCTTTATGTTAAATTTTGCTCAAAATACCGCCCGCGAAGCCGGACGAATTCTGCTTGAAAAACTCGGACGAAAAATCAGCGTTTCGCTCAAAAGCGATAAAAATATTGTTACTGAAGCCGATTTAGCTTCGGAAAAATATATTGTCGAACAAATCAAAACGCATTTTCCGCGTCACGCTGTTTTAGCCGAGGAATCAGGGGCGTCTGCGTTAATTGAAGGCAACGAATATCGCTGGATTATTGATCCGCTGGACGGCACGACGAATTTTTCACATGGCTACCCGTGTTTTTGTGTTTCCATCGGACTCGAAATAATCGGCAAGGGAATCGAGCTTGGAGTCATTTACGACCCGACCCGCGACGAAATGTTTGCCGCCGAAAAGGGGCAGGGCGCTACTTTAAACGGACGTCAAATTCAAGTTTCCGACGTGACCGATTTAAATGAAGCTTTGCTCGTCACCGGCTTTCCATACGACGTCAAAAAACGTGAGCGTTTTGTTGAGCTATTTTCCCGATTTGTCTTAAATGCTCAAGCTGTTCGGCGCGACGGCTCTGCAGCAATTGATCTGGCTTATGTCGCTTGCGGACGTTTCGATGGATTTTGGGAAGACGGTTTGAGCGCTTGGGATACTGCCGCCGGAATTTTGCTAATCGCCGAAGCGGGCGGGCAAGTAACGCATTATGACGGTTTACCTTTCGATCATCACAAACCACAAATGCTTGCTTCCAACAAAACTCTTCATGATTCAATGCTCAAAATTTTACAAAGTCTCTAAATTTAATCGGTTATACTTAGCGTTCGCCTGTTTGAATGTCACTTTCCCGGAATTACCGGCTTGTGCTACTCTCATTCATCGTTTCAAAATGATTTCGGGCAGAAAATTTAATCAAAAATTATGTCATGGTTCAGACGCAGCAAACCTAAATTAGAAAAACAAGTTATCGAAGAAGACAGACGAGTAAAAACCGAAGGCGTTTTTACGCAATGCGTCGAATGCAAAAAACCACTTTATAAAGAAGAACTCGAAGCCTCGCAGCAAGTTTGTGTTCATTGCGATTATCATTTTCGGCTCGATTCGCGGTCGAGACTTGCGAACCTTTTTGACGAAGGAGAATTTGAACCACTCGACGATGATATTGTTTCGGGCGACCCGCTCGAATTTGTTGACACCAAACCATATAAAGACAGACTCGTTCAAGCGCAAAAATCTTCGGGTTTGCCCGAAGCCATTATGTGCGGAAAGGGAACTGTGGGCGGCTTTTTAGTGTATGCCGGAGCGATGGACATGGGTTTTATCGGCGGTTCGATGGGTTCAGCAGTCGGTGAAAAAATTACGCGTCTGATTGAATACGCCGTCGAGTCGCGCGGGGCGGTCATTATTTTTGCGGCTTCCGGGGGCGCGCGAATGCAGGAAGGCGCATTCAGTTTGATGCAAATGGCAAAAATCTCTGGGGCTCTCGCCCAGCATAATTCGGCGCGGCTGCCTTATATCTCAGTTCTAACAGATCCGACCACGGGCGGCGTGACGGCGAGCTTTGCCATGCTCGGAGATGTGATTCTAGCCGAACCGAAAGCCCTGATCGGTTTTGCGGGTCCGCGTGTCATTGAACAAACGATTCGCCAAAAACTGCCGGAAGGCTTTCAACGTTCGGAATTTCTGCTCGAACATGGAATGCTCGACGCCGTAGTTGACCGTCGCGAAATGCGCAACACAATCATCCGACTTCTCAAATTCATGGCAAATCCAGAACTCAAACCGCGCGAAGGATTTATCAATATGGCTGCGGCAGCAAAATAAATCGCAGTCAGGAAAGTCTAACAATATTTTAGTCAAATAAACTCATTTGCTGTCGGGGGCGCCGGAAAGTGTCTTTCTTAAACTCTATCAATTCTGTATTGATGCCGTAACGCTTGCACGAAAGCCTGAAAAGTTGGGTAATAACATTCCAATGCTCACCTGCGCCGCGCATTCTTTCGCCAAAATTTGAATTAGAAAGTTTGCCGTCGCGCATTTCTCTGATGCGATTTAAGATTTTGTCTTTTTTTGTCGGAAGGCGTTCAGCAAGTTTTGCCACAAAATAAGCTTCGACGCTGCCGGGCAGACGGAGCATACTCATAAAAGCGAATTTGACTCCGGCATCAGCCCCGAGTCGCAAAATTTGGGGAATCTCCGAATCTGTCAAACCCGGAATGACGGGAGCAACTGCCAAACCGACGTTGATTCCCGCCGCCGTTAATTTTTCAATTGCTTTCAGACGAGCGCTCGGCGTTGGGGTATTTGGCTCAATCGCTCTCGAAATTTCCAAATCAAGAACCGGCAAACTGAAAATTACAATTAAATTTGCCAAACGATTTAGTTCCAGCAAAAGGTTCAAATCGCGTAAGATGAGGGTTGATTTCGTCACAATTGAAATTGGATTGCGAAACTCGAGACAAACTTCGAGACATTTGCGAGTTAATTCGTAAGAGCCTTCGAGCGGTAAATACGGGTCGGAGGTAAAAGAAAACGCGAGCGCGTCTCCTTTCCACGACCGACGCATCAATTCTTTTCGCAGCAATTCAGGCGCGTTTGTTTTGACAACAATCTTGGTTTCAAAATCCGTTCCCGCGCCCCACCCTAAAAATTCATGATAATTTCTGGCAAAACAATATGTGCAGGCATGCGTGCAGCCTCGATATGGATTAACGCTAAATTCAAATCCAACATCGGGACTATTGTTTCGAGTGATGATTGATTTTGCCGTTTCTTCAAAAACTTCCACTGCGGCAACCGGGGTTTCTTCGTCCCATTCAACTTCCGTTCGGCGAAAACGATTTGGAGGATTTTCTATTTTGACTAGCTTCATGGATTCCTCGATGAATCATTGTAGCATACTCGCAACACTTGGTTATCCGATTTATCGCAAAAAAAACCGAAGTTTAAGGCGCAAGCGCTCTAAACTTCGGTAAAATTGAATTTCAATAAAATCTAGCGAACGACGACGTTGACGAGGCGATTCGGAACGACGACGACTTTGACTATTTGTTTACCGTCCGTAAATTCGCGCGTTTTCTCGTCCGCCAATGCCATTGCTTCAAGTTCTTCTTGCGAAGTTTCCAGCGTTGCCAACACTCGCGACCGCAATTTGCCATTAACCTGAATCGGAATTTCGATTTCGTCTTTTTTGGCTAGTTCGGCTTGAAATTCAGGAAATGCGGCGTTTGATTTCAAAATCCCGGCTTCGCTCCCAGTCAGCGCGGCAAACATTTCTTCAGCCGCGTGGGGCGCATATGGCGCGAGCATCAAAACCAGCGCGTTAATTGCTTCGTTAACCGCAAATAAAGTCTCTTGATTGGCTTCTTCGGGCGCAATTTTGATTTCACCGAGCGCGTTTGACAACTCCATCAGCGCGGCAACCGGCGTGTTTAATTGAAGGCGTTCAAAATCGTCTGTCACACGTTTGATTGTCTGGTGCGTTTTCTGCCGCAGTTTCCGAGATTCGGACGACATCTCCGGTTCAGACGCCGGAGCTTTTTTTAACGCTTCGTGCCAACGCCAGACAAAACGATAAACGCGTTGAATAAACCGCACCGCGCCTTCGATTCCGGCGTCGTTCCAAACAAGCTCGTTTTCAACCGGCGCGGCAAACAGCTCAAACACACGCGCGGCGTCCGAGCCGTAAATGTGAATAATATCGTCGGGCGTCACGCCGTTGCCTTTGGATTTCGACATTTTCTCAAGCGCAACTTTGAGCCGAGAGCCATCTATTTTCAGAGTTGCGCCAATGACTTTGCCTTTAACGTCACGCTCTGGTTTAACTTCGTCCCGTGTGTAATAAATCCGTTTGCCGGTAGCGTCGTCAAAAAACGTTTCACCGACAACCATCCCTTGATTGAGCAGTCGTGTGAAAGGCTCGTTAAATTTAACGAGTCCCATGTCGCGCATCACTTTCGTCCAAAAGCGAGCATAAAGCAAATGCATTACAGCGTGGTCAATTCCGCCGATGTATTGATCTACCGGCGTCCATTTGTGGGCAATTTGGGGCGCAAACGGCAATTCGGTGTTGTGCGGGTCAAGATAACGATAAAAATACCATGAAGAATCAACAAAAGTATCCAACGTATCGGTTTCGCGTCGCGCCGGTTCGTGGCAGTTAGGACAAGCAACGTTAACAAACTCCGGGACTTTTGCGAGCGGCGATTCGCCTGTCCCGGTCATTGGCGCAGATTCGGGTAGCTCGACCGGCAACTGTTCATAAGGTACGGGAACAACGCCGCACGAATCACAATAAATCATTGGAATCGGCGCGCCCCAAAACCTCTGACGCGAAACACCCCAATCACGCAGGCGATAAGTCGTCGCCGCCTCACCGAAACCGTTTTGAGCAGCAAATTGCGCCATTTCGCGCTTTGCCTCTGCGGAAGTTTTGCCCGACCATTCTCCGGAATTCACTAAAACTCCGTAGTCAATAAATGCTTCGTTCAATTGCTCTTCGTTCTGCTCTGGACTTTGGACTTTGGACTCTGAACTCTGGACTATGACGATTGGAATCGGCAAATTATATTTTTTAGCAAATTCAAAATCGCGTTCATCATGAGCCGGAACGCTCATCACCGCGCCCGTTCCATATTCCATCAAAACGTAATTTGCCGTCCAGATCGGAATTTCCTCGCCGCTAAACCGATTGACGGCTTTTAAACCAGTATCAGCGCCGATCTTTTCGGGTTCTTCGTCAGGGTCGGTGACCCTCATTTTATCACGGCGAATTTGTTCGATTTGAGCCCGCACTTCATCTGAAAACTCAGTAAAGTGATTTACGATTATTTCGTGTTCAGCGGCGACGACAACCGCATTGACACCGTAAATCGTGTCAATGCGCGTGGTGAAAACGCGCACTTTACTGTTTTGAGTTCCGCCTTCAGGCGGCTGCCGACTAAAGTCGGGACTCAAAACAGTAAAATCAATAAACGCGCCTTCACTTTTGCCGATCCAGTTGCGCTGCATTGTCAAAACATTTTCCGCCCAACCGCCTTCGATCTCTTTCATGTCGTCGAGCAGTTGTTCGGCGTAATCCGTGATGCGCAAAAACCATTGCTGAACGTGACGTTTTTCCACTTGATTGCCGCATCGCCAGCAAATTCCGCCCGAAGCTTGTTCGTTAGAAAGCGTGGTTTGGTCAACGGGACACCAATTTACGAGCGAATCTTTTTTATACGCCAGCCCGCGTTCGTACATTTTGAGGAAAAACCATTGGTCGAATTTGTAATAATCCGGGCGGTGAGCGGCGATTTCACGCGTCCAATCGTAGCTGATACCAAGGCGCTTAAACTGTTCGCGAATATGCACAATATTTTGCTCAGTCCAGTCACGCGGATTAACTTTGTTCTTGATGGCGGCTTGTTCGGCGGGTTGCCCGAAAGAATCCCAGCCAATTGGATGCAAAACATTAAAGCCTTTGAGACGTTTATACCAGGCGAGCGCATCGCCGATTGAGTAATTGCGAACGTGACCCATATGCAAAAAACCAGATGGATAGGGCAGCATTTCTAAACAGTAAAATTTGGGTCTGGAATCATCTTGATCAGCTTCAAAAACACGAGTTTCAGCCCATCGCTGTTGCCATTTTTCTTCGATCACTTCAGGGAAATATTTCTCGTCCATAGTATTTTGTGAAAATAAATTATCAGCTTGTTTGATCAAACAAAGCTAAATTATATGCAAAACCTAAGCAGCTCGATAAAATTGCCGTGTATTTTGCAAATTTAAAATTGATTCGGAATTAGAAATTCAATGAAACATGTGCCGCGTCGCCAAATTAAGCGCAATTCGCGCCTTTCGCCGAGCGGCTAAGTAAGCAGGAGTTTATTGAGTTTGCGAAAGGTCGTTGTCATAAATTAATAATGTAAGATTCTATTTCACAAAATGCGAGTTGTCCAATTTAATTCAAACAATCCGGTTAAACATTTTCGACATTTATCAGGCGACGGGTTAGAATGACAAGCGATTAAATCGCTTTTGATAAAAAGCGTCACCCCCTGGAGAGAAAAAAACCTGTGAATACCGTTCGATGTTCCAACTGTAGCGCGGAAAACGCTGCCGAATTAAGTTTTTGCACTAACTGCGGCACGTCATTACCGTCTTCAAATTTTGGGCAAGCGTCGCAGTCAAATGCTGCCAATTCGATTCCTGTCACAAAAAGCAAATCTGGCAGAAACGCGGCTATCATTGGCGGTTTGGGTTGTCTCGTGATACTGATTGGCGCGGTCGCGCTCTGCGGCATTTTAGGTTATATCGGCCGCAACACCAGCAACAATAATTCGGCGAACAATACAATAATCGAAACATCAGTCAGCGAAAATAATCCGTCGCTGACCAATCGCGGCACACTCAAATCTTCAAATTCAAACTCGGTAATTTTTGGAAACAGCAATTCATCTTCTTCAAACAGCAACAGTTCGGGAGCACCGACCGACGAAGAGTTTCGCAACTTTCTTCCGCCTCAAGTCGGTGATTACGAACGAGAAGGCGACGCAATTGACGGCAATGTCACCGAAGATTTTCCTGGTGCGGACAAAATAATCAAATCCGATTATCTCAAGAAGAAAAAAGTCAAAGTTGTGTTGGCACAATTTTCCTCGCCTGCGGTGGCTAAACAAAGTTACGGTTATTTTCGCGACGGCTTCAAAAGCGCGGGCGCTAAGATTTTACTGCGCCAAAAAGTCAAGAACAAAGCCGGAATCGAAACAGGCGAGCTTTCCATTTACACTTACAAAGGTGTTTGGGAAACAATGGTTTACGTTGATAGATTCGGTTTTAGAATCACTGCTCCCGACCGCGTGACGCTCGGTGAATTTCTTAAATCATTTGGCGGCTATCTGGAGCTTATGGGCGGCGAATAATCGTGTTGCTAAGGTATTTTAATAAATTTTAATCAAAAAGCCGGTTCTGTTCCGCTTGCAAAAAGCCGATTTTGCGTTTGCCGGTTGATGGCGGCTTCATTAACTCTTTGATGGCGACGAAAACGGTTCTAAATTGCGCGTCATATTTTTTTTCAATTTCTTCGAGTCGTTGTTCAAATTCGTGATGTTCGGATAAAATGCTTCGCAAGCGAATAAACGCTCGGACGACTTGAATACTAGCTTCAACAGCCGTGGCGCTATTTAAAACGCTTGCCAGCATTACCGCGCCATGTTCGGTAAAAACAAATGGGCGATGCTTGATATTACTGCCACGTTTTTGTTTCTCTGGTGAAATGTTGTTGCTCGCATTGCTCAAGATCACAATCTGTGATTTTAAAGCTTTTAGCTCATCGGTTTCTTCGAGGGAGAGTTGGAACATAAAATCCCCAGGAAACCTAGCTTGATTACGTTTAACAGCTTGATTTAGCGCTCGTGTTTCGACTCCGTAAATTTCCGCAAGATCAGAATCAAGCAAAACTTTTTGCCCGCGTACAAGCAAGATGCGGGTTTCAACAGTATTTGTCAGTGAAGTTGCAGCGGCAGTTTGTTTCATGGCTTTAACAAAATTTCAAGAATGCAACTATAAATTTACCATTTGAGGCAGTGTTTTTCAAAAAATTTAGCGCCTCACATTTTCGATTTATTTTCTCCCATGAAAGTTTTCCTCAATCAGCTTGAGAGACGCTGGTATATAACCGCTATTTAACACAAGCGCCAAATCTTCCGCTTCTTGCATGGTAAATCTTCCATCTATCTGTCCGGCATCACTAA